>NZ_JBMGJV010000037.1:0-39485 GCF_051025295.1 Candidatus Dedyshia acidiphila
GCTTCCGGATTGGCTCGCTCACCGGCTTGCTCGCCTCCTATATCTGGGCGTTCGGACTGGCCGGCTGGCAGATCTTCCAGCGCTACTCGCTCCACCAGGGCGCCACGCTCGATCAGCAATATGTCTGGCGCGTCCAGCAGTCGGCAGAGGCGACGCAGCGCATGGCGCAGAGCAACTCCGTGAGCATGCAGCAGGCCCGCACGCTGCTCACCTTTTTCCTCTCGCCAGACGGGCGCGCCACCGTCAGCCTCATTGACACGGCAGCGTTTGCCTCGGTCATTGTTCTGATCGCCGGACTCGGTGGCCTGCTTGGAGCAAGGCTCTCCCGGCGCGCGCCCCAGCCCTTCCGCCAGCCCTAGACGGGCGGTTGCCCACCAGAACGCCCCGCCCGTATCATCGACGGGACACGCCCAGAGGACCCTGCCCGTATGAGCACCACGACACCCCGGCTGCGCGAAAAAGGCCGCCTGATGTCCGCCTCCGAAATCGAGCGCACACTGGTCCGCCTGGCGCACGAAATCGTCGAGAAGAACGCGGGCGCGGCCCAACTCGGCCTCGTCGGTATTCGGCGGCGCGGTGTGCCGCTCGCCGAGCGGCTCGGCAAGCTGATCAGCAGCATCGAGAAGCACCCGGTCGATACCGGCGTGCTCGACATCCAGTTCTACCGCGACGATCTCTCGACCCACGGCGCGCGACCGCTGGTGCAGGCCGGCAGCGTCGGCTTCGATGTGAATGGCCGCGACATCGTGCTGGTCGATGACGTGCTCTACACCGGCCGCACAGTGCGCGCTGCACTCGACGCGCTCTTCGACCAGGGCCGTCCGCGTCGCGTGCAACTGCTCACGCTGATCGACCGCGGACATCGCGAGCTGCCCATCGAGGCCACCTACGTCGGCCGCCGATTGCAGACCAGTCGTCGCGAAATCGTCGAGGTCAAGCTGCAGGAGATCGATCAAGACGAGCAGGTGCTGCTGGTGGAGCGGGTTGACTAGTCTGGACATGGCGCTCCGGCCCGCTTGGCCGGGAGAGACCACGCCGCGGCCCCGTTCCCTGCTTTCGACCAGCGACCTTTCGCTCGACGACATCTCCACCCTCATACAGGCTGCGGCCTTGTTCGAGCAGGAAGCACCACTCGCACGCGCACGCCGCCTCGCCAAGCGCCGGATCGCGCTGCTCTTCTACGAGTCCAGCACGCGCACACGCACCAGCTTCGAGCTCGCAGCGAAGGGCCTGGGGGCGGACACAACGCTCGTCAGCGCGCTCTCCTCGAGCATAGAAAAAGGCGAGAGCCTGAAGGACACCGGCCTGACGCTGCGCGCGCTCGGCGCCGAGTGCATCATCCTGCGCCATCCCAACTCCGGCGCGCCGTACCTGCTTGAACGCGTCACCGGCCTCCCCATCCTGAACGCGGGCGACGGCATGCACGCGCACCCGTCGCAGGCACTGCTCGATCTGCGCACCATCTTGCAGCGACTATTGCCCGCGCAGACAAATCCCGCGATCAACGCGAGCACATTGTCCGGCATCACCGTCCTCATCACCGGCGACATCCTGCACAGCCGCGTCGCGCGCTCGAACGCACGGCTGCTGCCCCGGCTGGGTGCACGCGTCGTCTTCTGCGGTCCGGACGCTCTGCTGCCCGACTATGCCGCGACCACGGGACCGGGGATCGCCATAGAGCGCGACTTCGAACGCGGCCTTCGCTCTGCTCAAGTGGTCATGATGCTGCGCATCCAGAAGGAGCGGCTCGCTGGCCTGGAGCTGGACCTCGCAAGCTACATTCTCGATTACCAATTGAATGCCGCACGGCTCTCCGCCTTCGCGCCGCGCGCCCTCGTGATGCATCCCGGCCCCATGATTCGCGGCCTGGAGATCACAAGCGACGTGGCCGACGGCCCACAGTCCGCCATCGAGGAGCAGGTGCGGCACGGCCTCGCAGTCCGCACCGCACTCATCGCGCGCGCACTCGACGCACTGCCCGAGGCCTACGCATGAGCAACAGCAACAGGGTCCTGATTCAGGGCGGCCACGTGATCGATCCCGCGAACCGGATCGATGGCCCGCACGACGTGCTGATCGAGCAGGGACGCATCGCCGCGGTCACACCGGCGCAGTCTGCTCCGAAGCCGCCGTCAGACATTCAGGTGATCGACGCGCGCGGGCTGATCGTCACCCCCGGGTTGGTCGACATCCATGTCCACCTGCGCGAGCCGGGCCAGAGCTACAAGGAAACGATCGCGAGCGGCACTGCCGCAGCAGCGGCAGGTGGCTTCACCAGCGTCGCCGCGATGCCGAACACGATCCCCGTCAACGACTCGGTCGAGATCACGCGCTGGATACAGGCACCCTCGCGTGGCGCCGTGGCACACGTGTACCCTATCGCCGCGGCCACGCTGGGCAGCATGGGCGAGTCGCTTGCCAACTACGCCGAGCTGCGCGATGCGGGTGCGGTCGGCGTCAGCGACGATGGCAAGCCGATCTTGGGCGATGAGACGATGCGCGCTGTGCTGCGCGCGGCCGCCGCGGTCGACCTCACGGTCATCCAACATGCGGAGGACACGCGCCTCACCGGCGGATGCTCGATGAACGCCGGCGCGCTCGCCTTCCGCATGGGGCTGCGCGGCATGCCCGTCGAAGCCGAGGCGGGTATCGTCGCCCGCGACATCGCGCTGCTCAAGGAGCTCGATGACGACCGCGCTCACCTGCACGTTGCACATCTGTCCACGCGCAAAGCGCTCGATCATGTGCGCGCAGCGCGCCACAGCGGTCTGCGCGTCACCTGCGAAGTAACACCGCACCACTTCGTGCTGACGGAAGAGGCGGTCGGCGAGTTCGATACGCACGCCAAGATGAATCCGCCACTACGCTCGATCGATGATCGCGATGCGATGATCGAAGGCCTGCTCGACGGCACCATTGAATGCATCGCCACCGACCACGCACCGCACGCCGCGCACGAGAAAGAACAGGAGTTCGAGCGCGCGCCGAACGGCATCACTGGGCTTGAAACGTCGCTTGGGCTCAGCCTGTCCGTGCTGCATCAGCGCCACGGCATGCCGCTGTCGCGTGTGTTCGCGCTGCTGTCTTCGCAGCCTGCGGCGCTCCTCGGTCTGCCCGCGGGCACTCTCACCATCGGCGCGTCTGCGGATATCCTGCTGCTCTCCGCAGACACTGAGTGGACCTTTCGCGCTCGCGAATCGCGCTCGCTCTCGCGCAACACGCCGTTCGACGGCTGGTCCCTGCCCGGCCGTGTACGACTCACCATGGTCGCCGGCCAAGTAGTCTTTGAAGACCAACCAACATCGCTCTCCCGGTAAGATCAAAGGCAGTCGTTCTTCCGGTGAGGTGTTCCCTGCGTCTTCTGGTTTCGCTCGCGGCGGCTCTTGCGCTGCTGCCGCTCGCCGCTGCAGCCCAGTCTCCGACCGCTCCCCTGCTCCTCACACCCAACGATGACGGCATCTCCGGCTCCGTCTACATTTCCATGGACAGCTGGATGGTACCCGCGCTCAACCGGCTTTACGCGCTCGGCTACATCGACACTGCATTCCTCGGGCTGCGGCCCTGGACGCGGCTCAGCGCGCTGCACATGCTCGAAGCCTCGCAGGAGCGCATCTTCGAAGCGCCCGCGGACAATCCCGGCAATGCCGAGGCGCGCGATCTTTTCTTCGCACTCGCGCATGAGCTCGAGAATGGTCGCGACGGTTACGAGCCCGGCCGTTGGAACACGCGCACCGAGGTCGATCGCCTCTACGCGCGCGCCATGGGCATCAGCGGCAGCCCGCTTAACGACTCGACCCACTTCGGCTCGACGATCATCAACGATTACGGCCGCGCCTATCAGGGCGGCTTCAACGCGCTCACCGGGTTTGAAGCGCGCGCCGAAGACGTGCGGCTCTCGCTGAAGGTCCGCGGCGAATTCCAACACGCACCCAGCCGCTCTGCCTATCCGCTCGATGTACGCCAGACCATCGCCGCCATGGACGCAATCCCGCTGCTCCCGGCCACACCGGTACCGACGACCGATGAGTTCCGGCTGATCGACGCCAACCTGTCGTATCACGTACTGAATCACGAGATCTCGGTCGGCAAGAGTGAGACCTGGTGGGGCCCCGGCGAGGGCGGCGCGATGGCGTGGAGCACCAACGCAGAGCCGGTCTATGCGCTGCGCATCAATCGCGTGGAGCCCCTTGTCATCCCGGGACTCTCCCGCATCACCGGGCCGTTCCGCTACGACGCGATCTTTGGCAGCCTTAAAGGGCATCGCTACCCGAACGCGCCCTGGGTGCACGCGCAGAAGATCAACTTCAAGCCCACACCCAACCTGGAGCTCGGTTTCTCGCGCGTCGTCGTCTTCGCCGGTGAAGGCCATGTGCCGCTCACGCTCGGCTCCTTTTGGCACAGCTTCACCAGCTTCCAGAACGTCTCGGTAGCAGAGAAGCTTTCACGCCGCGACCCTGGCGCGCGCCACGCCAGCTTCGACTTCAACTACCGGCTGCCATTCCTGCGGAACTGGGTCACGCTCTACAGCGACTCGATCGTCCATGACGACGTATCGCCTATCGACGCGCCGCGTCACGCTGCGATCAATCCCGGCATCTATATCTCGCACTTCCCTGGCGTGCGTCATCTCGATCTGCGGCTCGAATCCACCAACACCGATCCGCCCACCGCGCGAAGTCAGGGCGGCGGGTATATCTACTACGAATTCGAATACCGCGATGTCTACACCAACAAGGGACACATGCTGGGCAGTTGGGTGGGCCGCGAGGGCAAGGGCTACCAGGGCTGGCTCACCTACTGGCTCTCACCGCAGGAGCGCATTCAGCTCAGCTACCGAAATGCGAAGGCTGCGAAGGACTACGTGCCCGGCGGCACAACACAGAACCTCGTCGCGGCCAACGCCGTCCTGCGCATCAAAAGAGACATCGAGGTGAACGCGCTGGCACAGTACGAGCGCTGGACCGTGCCCGTGCTCGCCAAGGGCCAGAAGAGCGACTTCACCACATCCGTGCAGGTGACCTGGTACCCGCACTGGCGCACCGGCCCCTAGCGCTCCACGTTGAGCAATACGCCCGTCGCTAGCCCTTCAGCACTGGCCGGATATGCAACTCCTTCAGCTGCGTATCGGAAACAGGCGTCGGCGCATCCACCATCAGGTCGATGGCCTTCGCTGTCTTTGGAAAGGCGATGACCTCCCGCAGGCTGGGTGCACCCGCCAGGATCATGACGATACGGTCGAGTCCGAGCGCAATGCCACCGTGCGGCGGCGTGCCGTACGTGAGCGCCTCAAGGAAGAAGCCGAAGCGTTCCTTCGCCTCTTCTTCCGTCATGCCGAGTGCTTCGAAGATCTGCCGCTGCACGTCCTGCCGGTGGATACGAATGGATCCGGAGCCGAGCTCCAGCCCATTCATAGCGATGTCGTAGTACCGCGAGCGCACTGACGCGGGATCGCTCTTCAGCCGGTCCATGTCCTCTTCATGCGGCGAGGTGAATGGGTGGTGCGACGGCATCCACTTCCCGGTCGTCTCGTCGTGCTCGAACATCGGAAAATCCGTGACCCAGAGCGGCCGAAACGCCTTCGATCCATCCGCCAGCGACTCCGTCTTCCGATCGGGCGAGGCGAGCGTCTCCTCTGTCACCGCGAAGCCGCGATGCCGGTCCGCATACTTTCGCGCCAACTCGACACGCAGCGCACCCGCGGCCGAAAGCACCGCAATCTCGCGCTCTGAGAGCCGGCCAGGCGTCTTCGTATCACTCAGCGAAAGATGCGCCGTGGCGTCACCAGCCACGATCACGAGCAGATCATCCCCGTCGGCCTGCGCCATCGTGCGCGCCTTCGCAACCGAGTCGGGGAAGCTCTTCTCGAGCCGCTTCAGATCGTCTATCAGCTTGGCGCCCTTGCGCGTGTCGAACAGCGGCCGGTTGTCGTCGCGCTCCTTGCGCGAGAGCTCGCCCACCTTCGGAATGCGCACCGTCACCACCGGCAGCGCAGGATCGATGCCGAGTGTCTGCAAGTCCGCATCGGCAAATGCGGATCGCACATCGGTCAATCCAGGCAGACGCAAATCGGGTTTGTCGATGCCGAACTGCCGCATTGCCTCGTCGTACGTGATGCGCGGAAACGGCGTGGGCAGTGCGACACCGGCAGCGGCAAACGCAGCTTTTAGGAAGCCCTCAACGACGGCGAAGATCGTCTCCTGATGCGGGAACGTCATCTCCAGATCGATCTGCGTGAACTCTGGCTGGCGATCGGCACGCAGATCCTCATCGCGGAAGCAGCGCACGATCTGGAAGTAGCGATCGAAGCCGGAGATCATCAGGATTTGCTTGAATAGTTGCGGCGACTGCGGCAGCGCGTAAAAGTGCGCCGGGTGCACGCGGCTGGGCACGAGGTAGTCACGCGCGCCCTCCGGCGTCGAGCGCGTCATGAACGGCGTCTCGATCTCGAGAAAACCCTGTAACGAAAGGTAGTTGCGCACCGCGAGCGCGATCCGGTGTCGCAGCAGAAAGTTTTCCTGCATCGACGGCCGCCGCAGATCGACGTAGCGGTATTGCAGCCGCAGCTCTTCGTTGGCGATCGCCTCTTCAGCGGGCGAGAACGGCGGCACGCGCGAATCGTTCAGCACCAGCAACTCGGTCGCGACCAGCTCCACTTCGCCGGTCGGCATCTTCGGATTGATCGCGCTCGCGTCGCGGCGGCGCAGCGTGCCCTTCGCCGCGACGACGTACTCCGGCCGCACGTGCTCTGCCTTGGCGTGCCCCGCAGGCGCCAGGTCCTTGTCGAGCACCACCTGCGCGGTGCCAGTGCGGTCGCGCACGTCGAGGAAGATCAGATTGCCATGATCGCGGCGCCGGTTGACCCAGCCCATCAGCACAACCGGCTGCCCAGCATCCGTCGCGCGCAGCTCCCCACACATGTGGGTGCGCTCAAGTGTTCCAAGAAAGTCGAGCAATCGCGTTCCTTGTGTTTCGTCTGAATCGTGGTGCGCTTTTATCTCGTCGTTACTAGGTCAATTCGCCGCGGACTGCTGCCCGCCCAGATGTTTAGGCACGTCCGCGCGCGGCACCTTCGTCTGCTCGCCCGTCGCGAAGCTCTTCACGGTCAGAATACCGGAGGCTGCTTCGTCCTCTCCGAAGATGACGATCGCGCGCGCCAGCTTGTCCGCTGTCTCAAACGACTTCTTCAGCCGGAAGCTGCCGTCCCCGAGCTCAATGCGCAGCCCCGCCGCGCGCAGCTCGCGCGCCAGCTTCAGCGCCGGCGCATTCATCGCTTCGCCCATCGGCGCGACGTACGCGTCGGCCTTCGCAGTCTGCTGCGCCGCCTGCGCTTCGAGCGTCAGCACCAGACGGTCCTCGCCCATTGCGAATCCGATTCCCGGCGCACGCGGTCCGCCAATCGCCTCTGACAATCCGTCGTACCGCCCGCCACCCAGCAACGCATTCTGCGCTCCGAGCCCACCGTGCTGAAACTCGAACGTCGTGCGCGTGTAGTAGTCCAGCCCGCGCACCAGCCGGTGGTCCTGCTCATACGGCACGCCGCATGCATCGAGCGCCGCAAGCACCTCGCCGAAGTGCGCACGCGACGCATCGTCGAGCGAGTCCCAGATGCGCGGCAGCGTCGCGATGATCGGTTGATCCTCCGGGTGCTTGCAGTCAAGCACGCGCAGTGGATTGGTCTCGGCGCGGCGCTGGCAGTCCGTGCACATCTGCCCGACGACGGGCTGCAATGCCTGGCGCAGTGCTGCGATGTAGCGCGGCCGGTCTTGGGGGGTACCGACGGAATTCAGCAGCAGCTTCCAGCCTGTAATGCCTAACTCATCGAGCAGCGTCGCGAGCATCTCCAGCACCTCTGCATCGCGCAACGGCGACTCGGAGCCCGCGCTCGGCGGCCCGATCACCTCGGCGCCGATCTGGAAAAACTGCCGGTAGCGCCCCTTCTGCGGCCGCTCCCGCCGGAACTGCGGGCCAATGTAATACAGCTTTTGCAACAATCCTTGCTCGCCCAGCTTGTGCTCGATGTAGGCGCGCACCACGCCGGCCGTGTTCTCCGGCCGCAGCGTCAGCGACTGCGCCTTCTCCGACTGCGCACGCGCCCGGTCCTCCCACGTGTACATCTCCTTAGAGACGATGTCCGTTTCCTCGCCCACACCGCGAGCGAAGAGCTGCGTATCCTCGAAGAGCGGCGTGCGAATCTCGCCGAAGTTGTAGCGCCCAAAGACGCGACGCGCCGTCGCCTCGATGTGATTCCACAACTCGGTGGAGGGCGGCAGCAGGTCGCGCGTGCCGCGAACCGCTTTGATCGTTTGCTGAACAGCTGTCTGGCTCATAAGCAGTGCAGCTTCCAGTGTAGCGGGACTCCTACAATGGAGAGCGATGGCCCGCCTCACCCTGCTGCTCACGCTTCTCTGCGCGCTGTGTGCGCCAGCGGACGCGATCACAATCCGTATCACCGACCAGGACGGCGCACGCGTGCAGGTCGCGCTCTGCCCCGGAGACATCCTGCGGCTGGATCTGCCAAGCCATCCCGCTGCCGGCGAAGAGTGGGCGCTTGCCGGCCGCAAGCCCCCGCTGCTCGAGCCGCTTGGCAGTGCGCAGCGCGTCTTTGGCGGCCGCCTCAGCAACGAGGGCAGCAGCAGCTTCGCCTGGCGCGCGACAGCGCCGGGCGAGGCCACACTCCAACTGCACTACGGAACGCCCCTGCATCGCAGCGACAGCCCGGAGCGCACTGTCAGCATCGCGGTGAACATCGCCCCGCAGCCCTTGTCCGCGCAGGCCGCAGCGCCGGACGCCCTCGCGTCCATGACGCACCTGGCCGCCTACACGCGCGAGCAACCGTGCGCCGATTGCGTGGCCACGCGAGAGACGCTCGATCTTTACCGTGGCACAGCGCAGAACCTGTTCGTGCTGCATCGCCGCTATATTGGAGCGCCGGGTGGCGACCTGACCGTCATCCTGAGCGGCGTGTGGCGCACCGAGCCGGGCACCGCCGATCCGACGGCCACGCTCTACGTGCTTGAGAGCAGCGCCTTCGCCGGCCAGTTCCGCGCCGAGGCAGGTCGCCTGGTCGAGGTGGACGCGCAGCAGATCCCCATCCCCGCGCCGCCCCGCATGGACACGGCATTCCACAAGCAGACTGCACCCTGACTGCATCCCCAGCGCAGCCGCGGACATCTCCGCCTATATGGAATACCGCTCGCTCGGCCGCTCCGGCCTCAAAGTTCCCGTCCTGTGCTTCGGCGCTGCCACCTTTGGCGGCGGCGGTGAGTTCTTTCGTGCCTGGGGCGCCACCGATGTTGAGGAAGCCAAGCGCCTCATCGGCCTCTGCCTCGATGCCGGGGTGAGCTTCTTCGACACAGCCGATGTCTACTCGCAGGGCATGTCGGAGGAGATCCTCGGCAAGGCGATCGAAGGCAAGCGCCACGACCTGCTGATCTCGACCAAGGCGACATTCCCCATGGGCAACGGCCCCAACCAGCGCGGCTCCTCGCGCTATCACCTGCTGCAAGCCGTCGAGGACAGCCTGCGGCGGCTGCGCACGGATCACATTGACATCTACCACCTGCACGGCTTCGACGCGCTCACGCCGGTCGAAGAGACGCTCGACACCCTCAACACACTCGTGCGCTCGGGCAAGGTGCGCTACATCGCGTGCTCGAACTTCTCCGGCTGGCACCTGATGAAGTCGCTCGCCGTCTCCGATCGCTACGGCTGGTCGCGCTACGTCGCGTACCAGGGCTACTACTCGTTGGTGGGGCGCGACTACGAGTGGGAGCTGATGCCGCTCCTGCTGGATCAGGGCGTCGGCACGCTGGTGTGGAGCCCACTCGGATGGGGCCGCCTCACCGGCAAGATCCGCCGCGGACAGCCATTGCCCGAGGTGAGCCGCCTGCACAAGACCTCGGAGCAAGGGCCGCCCGTTGAGGACGAGTATCTCTACACCGTGGTCGACGCGCTCGATGCCGTTGCGAAGGAGACCGGCCGCAGCATTCCGCAGGTCGCGATCAACTGGCTGCTGCAGCGACCGACAGTGTCGAGCGTGGTCCTCGGCGCGCGCAACGAGGAGCAGTTGAGGCAGAACCTCGCCGCCGCCGACTTCACCCTGAGCAAGGAGCAGGTAGCCACGCTCGACAAAGCTAGCGACCGCACCCCGACCTACCCCTACTGGCACCAGCGCGGCACCTTCCCGGACCGCAACCCGAAGCCCGTCTAGTGCGTTTGAAACTGCCCAGAACGAGGCGGCGCAGAAGAGTCGCCTCGTAGAATGCTCTGCATGGTCGCGACGTCCTCCACTCCCGTCCGTTTGCCTCTGTTCTGTCGTTTCTGCGTGATGGCATCGCTGTCCATCGCGCTCGCGTGTGCATCTTCGGTGCGGGCGCACGCTGCCGACCAGCCCGCGATTCCGCCGCACTGCCCCGCGGTGGTGCTCTTCAACGGCCACGACCTCAGCAACTTCGACACCTTCCTCAAGACACGCGGCCTCAACTCAGACCCCTACCACGTCTTCACCGTGGAGAACGGTATCGTTCATGTCTCCGGGAAGGACTTCGGCTACTTCATCACGCGTCAGTCGTTTCATGACTTCTACCTGCGCGCGGAGTTCAAGTGGGGCGAGGGCACGTACCTCGAGCGTACCGGCATGGCTCGCGACAGCGGCATCCTCTACAACGTGCAAGGTGAGCAGAAGGTATGGCCACGTTCGATCGAGTTTCAGATCGTCGAGGGCGGCACTGGCGACTTCTGGATGACCGATGGCGCCGCCCTCACCAGTCACGATGGCGAGCGCGTCACCGGCCCTCCCGGGAACGCCCTCAACATCGATCGCTTCGGCAAGGGCCCATGGAAAAACGTGGTGGGCTATCGTGACCCGGTGGCCGAAGTGGAACGGCCACACGGGGCGTGGAACGTGCTCGAGCTAGTGACGCAGGGCAACACCGTGCGCCAATACGTGAACGGCAAACTGGTGAACGAGGGCACCCAACCCTTCCCCACGGAAGGCAAGATCCTCTTCCAGTCCGAAGGCGCCGAGGTCTACTTCCGCAACATAACTCTCTCCCCGCTCAAGTAAAGGCTCGAACGCAGAAACGCCGGAGGCGCCTTGCCTCCGGCATTCTGGCTGATGCGGTTACAGGGAGAGCAGTCGATCGAAGAAGACGCGGTACTGCCGCAGGCTCCGGCGTAGCTCCTCCGTGGTGGCTGCGTTGTCCTGCTTGTGCCACTGCCCTTCCAGGCGCGAGCGCTGTTCGGCAAACTGATCGGAAATGCGCTTCACCACACTCGATACGAGCTCGTCCGCCTGCTTGACGGCCTGCTCCGGGTCATCAACGAAGGAGACCTGCACCTGGTCCCAGCGCGAGCGGAAGTTCGTGAGCTCGGCCGCAGGAAACAGATCCGCGGCTTGGGGCTGATCTGGCTCGCGATCCCGTTCACTGCCGCGGTTCAGCCGTGCCTCGGTAGTTCGGGCAGAGTCGGTGCCGTTTGTGCCACCATCACTGCGACGTGTGTCGATGGGCGTTGGCGTTGCGGCGTGCGGCACGTGCTCGGCCATTCGGCGAGCGTCGGTTGCGGTTGTCGTTTCTGCGCCGTATGGAGCACCATCGGCGGGTCCTTCGTACAGCACCTTCGATTCGACCACGCGACGATTCGTCACAACTGGCGCGGTGCCGCCCAGCTCCTGCGAGCCGGTGAGCGGCTGTTGACGCTCATCGATCCTCACGTTGCGTGGACGTCCGCTCCCGCCGTCGACCAGCCCGCCGCTTGCGTCCTCAACCGGCCTGCGGTCCCCATCGGCTGCATCGATCGTGTCATCCCTACGAAGCTCGGCCATGGGCCACTCCCTTTCGGCTGTCGATCGCGGTCACGGTTCCCGTCTCGAGCAGTTCCTCGAACAGTGAGCGGTAGTGCACCATCGCGCGCCGCAGCTCTTCCGTCGTGGCCGTATTCTGGTTGTTCTTGCGCTGAATCTCGTGGGCCCCGCGGTAGTTCTGCACCACCGCTGGATAGCTGACCGAGAGGTCCGCTGCACGCTGCTCGAAGTCCGTCATCGGGTAGCCGCGGTCCGTCATCAGGCGCGTGACCAGCCGGTCTGCCTCGTTCACCGCAGCCGCTGGGTCATCGACAAAGCGCCGCTGCACGCGCGCCCACTCGATCCCGTACGCTTCCCGATCCGTTGGCGAGAGCTGACGAATCGAGAACTTCTCCACCCGCTTCTCGCGCTGTTCCAGCACGGCCTCTGCTCGTCGCGGATCGCCGGTCTCCTGGACCGCCCGATCGTACTCGCTGCCAAACCGCTGTTTGAGTTGGTCACTCCTGCGCCGTCGCACAACAATCACGACTGCAACGGCGATGAGAATGGCGACGATGATAAGTGCCGGCACAAGCAGTCTGGCGTCCATCGTTCTCCCTCCCTCTCCGCAATGTCAGATGCGGGGAAAGGAAACCCTGATGTTCACAACCTGCGCAGGAGCAGCAACAGCCGCGAGGATGGTGCACGCGAAGCGATCATCCGCACGTGCTCGACTCGAGCCGGCGACGGCGTAAGAGAACGTGAACCGACCGCTGTCGCGCCAGTTGGCGTTAACCACCGGCAACGGCACCAACAATCAGCAGCGGCTCCTTCGCGCTCTGCACCGCCAGCGGCAGGGGCACATCCGTCGGCTCGTGCGAAATATCCTCCGCGCACGCAAAAAAGCGCAGAAACGGCCGCCGGCGCAGCGTCCCGTACTCGCGGATCGTGCCGCGCAGCGCCGGGTAGCTCGCCTCGAGCGCATCGAGCACCGACGCAATCGTCGGCACGCCCGCCACCTCGACCGTCACCTCTCCGTTCACCCGCGCCAGGGTGCGCAGGTGGGCCGGCAACTCGACACGCACATGGCACGCCTCGCTCACGGGATGGTCTGCACCTCAACCGACAGCACCGGCGGCAGGTCGCGCACGAGCGGCGCCCACGTATCGCCGGCATTGCTTGATCCGTACACCTGCCCGCCCGTCGTGCCGAAGTAGACGCCGCACTCCTCCATCGAATCGACTGCCATCGCGTCGCGCAACACATTGACGTAGCAGTGGCTCTGCGGCAAACCCTGGGTCAGCGGCTCCCAGTCATTGCCGCCAGTGCGGCTGCGGTAGACACGCAGTTGCCCATCGAGCGGGAAATGTTCGGAGTCGCTCTTGATCGGCACCACGTAGATCGTCTCCGGCTCATGTGCGTGCACATCGATAACGAAGCCGAAGTCGGTCGGCAGATTGCCGCTCACCTCGTGCCACGTATCGCCAGCATCGTTCGAGCGCATCACGTCCCAATGCTTCTGCATGTAGAGCACGTCGGGACGCGTGCGGTGCATCGCAATGCGGTGCACACAGTGGCCCACCTCAGCTGTTGGATTGGGCATGAAGTTAGACACGAGCCCGCGATTGATCGGCGTCCACGTCGCCCCGCCGTCCTTCGTGCGAAAGGCGCCCGCCGCCGAGATCGCAATATACATGCGCTGCGGGTCCGAGGGGTCGAGCACGATCGTGTGCAGGCACATGCCGCCTGCGCCCGGCTGCCAGTGCTTGCCGGTGTCGTGCTCGCGCAGGCCGGAGAGCTCGTTCCAGCTCTTGCCGCCATCGCTCGAGCGAAACAGCGCCGCATCCTCGACCCCTGCGTAGACCGTGTCCGGATCGCTGAGCGAGGGCTCGATGTGCCACACCCGCTTGAACTCCCACGGATGCGCCGTGCCGTCGTACCACTGGTGCGTGCCGGCCACGCCGTCGTAGGCAAACTTGTTGTTCACCGGCTCCCAGCTCGTGCCGCCGTCGTCCGAACGCTGAATCTGCTGCCCGAACCAGCCGCTCGACTGCGACGCATAGATCCGGTTCGGATCAGCGGGCGATCCCTTGAGGTGGTACATCTCCCACCCCGCAAAGTGCGGACCATCGACCTTCCAGTCCTTCCGCTTGCCATCCGCCGTCAGCACGAACGCACCCTTGCGCGTTCCCACCAGCACTCGTACCTGGCTCATCCCGGTCTCCCCGTCTCATCGATTTCTCGACCGAAACGGTATCAACCCTAAGTTCGCGGGGCAATGAAGAACTGTTGTTGCAGGGTTCAGGAAAACTCGAGCGTCAGCTCGTCCACGTAGCACCAGCCCCAAGCCTCGCCCGGCTCGACCGAGCGCATGATCGAGTGCTTGGTCCCGTGGAAGTGCTTGGTCGCATGGCGATTCTTCGATGAGTCGCAGCAGCCCACATGCCCGCACTCCAGGCACATGCGCAGGTGAACCCACGTATCGCCGCTCTTCAGGCACTCTTCGCACCCATTGGTGTGCGGCGTCACGTCGCGAATCTCGTTCAGGTGTGTGCAGCGCTGCATGGGTTCCTCCGCTATCTCTCTGGCTGAGATGTGCGAGCGCCCGGAAAGACTCGCCACTGCGGTCAGTAGTTCCATTGCTTGCGCTCTTCGAGATAGGTGCGCGTGTAGTCGAGGTAGTTGCGCGCGTACATCAGGATGGACTCGCGGTCCTTGTCATCCAAACCGCGCCGCTGCTTCGCCGGCAGCCCCGCCCACAGTGTGCGTGGCGGAACCACCGTGCCCTCCGTCACCAGGGCTCCCGCAGCGATGATCGAGCCCTCACCGATGCGCGCACCATTCAGGATCACCGCACCCATGCCGATCAGGCAGGTGTCCTCGACCACGCAGCCGTGCACCGTCGCATTATGGCCGATCGTGACCCACTCGCCCACGATCACCGGCCACGTGTGCCGCATGCCGTGCAGCACGGCGCAGTCCTGCACATTGGAGTTGGCGCCGACCCGGATCGAGTGCACATCCCCGCGCAGCACTGCATTCATCCACACGCTCGAGTTCTCGCCCAGCTCGACATCACCCAGCACCTGCGCCGACAGGTCCACATAGCAGGACTTAGGGACGACCGGCCGGTGGCCGAGATAGGTGCGGATCATGCGGCAGATCTCCTTGCGAAGCAGGTTGGCAGCCCCAGTGTAGCGTCGGGCCGAACGCGCTTAGCGGCCGAGCGCGATCGTCATTTCAGTATTGGTGGGAAAGCTGACCTCGTGGCCTCGGCCGATGTACCGGCGATAGATCGACTTAGAGAGCGCGAAGACAGCGAAGCCGGTCGACGCATTCCGGCTCGCTGCCGCTGCGGTCACGATCCGCGCCATCACTCCGAAGCCGTTGCTGGTCACCGCCTGACGCCCAATGCCGCCATCCTCGTCTTGCGAAGCAGCGGCCATCACGCCCAGCACCAGCGGCGCCAGGAAGCGGCCCTTGTCCGGCTGCGCCTGAGCACCGCCCTCCGCATCGAGCGCAATGTTCTCGCCCGGGTTCGCCTGCACCGAGGTGAGATTTCCCTGGATGCGCTGCTCGACCGTGGCCGGCCGTTCGCTTAGCCGCGGTGGGTGATGCGGATGGGTATCCGTGGCAGGTGCCTGTTGCGGCGAGACGGGCTGTGGGGCCGCGGCCGCCGCAACTTGGTCCGGACTGGGCGGCACAGCAACGCTGCGGAAGGCGAAGCGCAGCTTGCCGTTGCGTGCGAGCCGCCGCGCGGGCTGCGCTTCGAGCACCTGCCCGGTCAGTTGCGTGCCCGCCGGCAGCATCAGGTGGCCCTGTGCGTCGCACAGCGGACGCGTCAGCACGGCGTTGACTGCATCCTTGCGCTTCGAGCTGGCGGAGCTGACACCCGCGACCAACCGCGCCTGCATCGTGCCATGCGTGAGGTCGACTGAGCTCGCTCGCGCTATCGGCGCCACCGCCGCATCAGCAGGCACGGTCAGCGGGGCGTCGAGCACCGCATCGAAAGCCGAGCCGGCCCACACGCGCTGCGGATGATAGGGCAGCTGGCGATAGAGCATCTGCTTGAGCTTGTCGCTCTTATGCGGCTCCTGGCGCGCACTCTCCACGCTCTCCCGCGCCTGCTTGACCCGCCCTTGCATCAGCGAACGCGCACGCTGCCACAGCGACTGGCTGGCCTGCGGCCGGGCCAGGCTGATGATCGCCGCATCGCGCAGCGCGCCCTCCGCACTCACCGGCAGCACGACACCCGAGGGCAGTCGCAACTGCGTCACCCGAAGCACCGGATTCCGGAGCGGCGTGAAATCGCCATCCAGCCGTGCATTCATGCGCGTGGCGCGATCCGCAGCCGGCGTGGAGGCAATCACGCCCTCGACCGTCGTTCCGTCCGGCAGCAGCAGGCGGTCCGGCCCGTAGACCGGCTCGAGCAGCTTGCCGTGAAAGCTCTGCCCCGCACGCAACGGGATCGTCTCCGTCGTAGTGACGCGTAGCGGCAGGCTGACCGGAAGGGTGCGGCTGGCGTTGCCCTGGGCGATGGCGGGCAGCGTTGCAGTTGCTAGCAAGGCGAGAGACACGCAAGTACGCGCAGGCACACGGCGGGGAGTGGCTGGGACGACACAACGATGCATGGATCCTGCGAAGAAGGGCTTTAGTGAGCCCGGGTCAACTCGGCGGCCTCGGCCAGAGTCAGATTCGGTGCGAGCGGCTGTGCGTCCATGTGGCGCGCATCTTCATCGCGCGAGATGCTCTTCAGCAGCAGAATTTTGCCGTCAAAGTGCACCAGGATGCGGGAACTCTTCCAATCCTGCGGCGTGACGGGCACGCGCGTGACGCTGAAGTGGCCATCCGGCTCCAGGTGCCCCAGCAGTCCGTAACCGAAGTTGATCCGGCTGACCAGGTGACCGTCGATCCGGCACAGGCGGTCCCCCGAACGAGCGATGAGGACCGTGCCCGCCAGCGCATGCACGATACGTTCATCGTACCCGGAAGGCGTGAACTGCGGGTTGGGTTGGAATGCAATTCGGACGCAATCGCCCTCAGAGCCCGCCTCTGTCCAGAAAAAGGCCCGAGGCAGGATGTCCAGCAGCCGGCCCATGCGCTCCTCGTCGGCGCGGCGGTCCCCGCCGGTCAGCCGAAACAGACTGGGATGGGCGACCAGCTCGGCGATACGGTGATCCTCCTCGGCTGCCCGGGCGGCGGAGAGAGGCTTGCCATCCTCGGCAACCAGCCTGCGCAGCAGGCCGTCCGGCGTCTCGACTACGTTCTCGCGCCACAGGTGGCCGCCCGTACGCGCCGAGCGCTCCTCAGAAACATAGCGAAAGAGTGCCGTCTGGTGCCGCGCATGCTTTTCGACAGAGACCATCGCGGTCACCATGGCGACCGGTGTCGTGATCGTGGGCGCCGCGACCGCCCGATCTACCCAGGCAGCCGACCCCGGCACGGTCAACGCCAGAAGCAGGGCGGCAGCGCCTGAAGCCGCCGCGAACCTGCGCCACCGGAGTGCCCCACCAGTCCTGAAACGAGCCGACAGACGGGCCAGGTGGTGAGTCGAGGTCGCTGCGTCGGGGAATAGCCGCATATTTTGAGGCTCCGGGCCCTGGTTCGTTCTCCGCTTAGGAATGCGAACGGCTGCGAAAGGCAGCCTGTCTGGCCAGACGAAGCTTAGACGTAAATTCCGAAGCGGGAGCATTCCCCTTTGGTGGGTAGCTGCGCCCGGGAGGGCCGGATGGACTGAAACACACTTTCGTGACCCCAACTTACTGATATCGCGTACGAAAGGGTGCGGTACGGCGGCTCAGGAAGTTCTTGACTGCTCTGGTTGCAGGTGCCGTATCCTATCTCTTGACCCCATCGGGCAGTTTGGAGGTGGCAGTTCATTGGCAGAGGTTCGTGTGCAGGAAGGCGAGCCGCTTGAGAATGCGCTCCGTCGTTTTAAGCGCAAGGTACAGCAGGAGGACATCATCAAGGAAGTCAAACGTCACTCCTTCTACCTGAAGCCAGGCGAGCGTAAGCGTGTCAAGGAAGCACTGGCACGCAAGCGGAATCGGAAAAAGGCACGCAAAGAGCAGGACTAACCAATCCGCAGGACCCGGGCCCGCAGAACGCATCCGTGATGCGGGCCCCTGTGCGTCCAACGGTCGGCACCAGGTTCGACACTCCAACCTTCCCTGGAGTTCACTTTTCCTCCCCCAAGGCTTTGCAGTTTGCAGCAAGCCGCTTCGCGGCTGGGCCAGATTGTTTGGTTGATCTTCCGAGGAGGGCGGGATGTCGACGGCCAGTTGCACAGGCTGGGCGACGGACCGGGTCATGGAATTCCACGATAAAGTGCTCAGGTGCGTAGACTGCGGGAAGGATTTTGTCTTCACCGCCGGCGAGCAGTTGTTCTTTCACGATAAGCAGTTTCACAACGATCCAAAGCGTTGCAAAGGATGCAAGCTGAAGCGCGGTGGCGGCTCCAGCGTCCGCGCGGAGACCCGCACCAACTGCTCCGTCTGCAATCAGGAGACGACCGTCCCCTTCCGTCCCACCCAGGGGCGGCCGGTACTATGCCGATCCTGTTTTGAAAACAGCCGGCGTCCAGGCGCCTCCACTCCAGCCGCCGTAGTTCCGGTGGAGATGGCCGTGAGCGCGCTGGACAATACGCCCGAACACGCAGTGTCGACGGGTGCAGGTGAATTGAAGTAGACAAATCGGAACGGGGCGCCGAAAGGCGCCTCAAGTAGGCTGTGCGCCGTTCAACCCTTGAGCTGAACCTCATTGGCCTTGCGGGCCCGTGGCTCCGCGCCGCCCTGAACACCATGATCGGACTGAGCGGCGTGCTTCGCGCGCTGCTTCTTGTCCTCGTGCGTCACCAGCAGTGCTTCAAGCTGCACCAGCAGGTCGTTGGTGTTCATCGGCTTGACCAGCATCTGGTCCGCGCCCTCGTCGCCTTCCCACTCTTCCCCGGGCACGGGAAATGCCGTCAGCATCGCGATCGCTGGATCGTACGCCGCCTGCCGCGCTGCGCGCACCACTTCCATCCCGGCGCGCTCGTTCTCCATGCGCATGTCTGTGATGATCATGTGGTAGGTGTGCGCGCGGATCTTGGACTTGGCCTCGCGGGCCGACGCGGCCGTCTCCACGTCGAAGCCATGCAGTTCGAGCACCGCTTTCAACGTCAGCAGAATCGCGAGCTCGTCGTCAACCAGAAGAATGCGTCGTTTCATTGGATCTTCCTCAAAAGACAATACCAGCAGGGGTCAGAGGGAGGGCGAGCCCGCAGGGGCATGGCCTGACCATGCTTAGATAGGAAACGTGGCAGGATATCACGTTGAAAACTTCGGCTGCCGGGCGAACCACGCCGACGGCGATGCGCTCTCGGCGGCCCTGGGAGGAACCCTGGGTGCCGCGCAACCGGCCAGCGATGCAGCCGTGGTCGTAGTGAATACCTGCTCCGTCACCGCCGAGGCCGAGCGCCACGCCCGCTCCTACCTGCGCCGGGTGCAACGGCAGAACCCGGACGCGCAGGTCATCGTGACCGGGTGCTACGCGCAACGCGCACCGGATGAGCTTGCCGCGCTGGCCGGCGTCACCGCCGTGGTTGGCAACAGCCACCGCGCCCGCATTCCCGAGCTGGCGCGGCAGCGACACACAGCCACCTCCACAGATCCTGCTCTTGCCACAGATCCTGCATTTGTGACCGTCACTGCACTGAAGAGCCCGGGCGGCGCGCCGGTCTTTGTGGACGATCGCTTCGCGCACGCCGACCTCGCGTCCACGGCGGAGTTCGCCTTTGCCGGCCTGACCGGCTCGTCTGACACGCGCCCCAATCTCAAAGTGCAGGATGGCTGCGGCAATCGTTGCTCGTTCTGCATCATCCCGACGACCCGCGGCAGCAGTCGCTCGGTACCGCTCGAGCGCGTGCTCGCCCAGGTGCAGGCCTTCACGACCGCCGGCGGCAGTGAGCTGGTCCTCTCCGGCATCAACCTGGGCCGCTGGGGCGGCGACCTCACCCCCGCGGCGCACCTCGAAGACTTGGTACGCGCGCTGCTCGAGCGGACTGCGTTACCGCGCCTACGCCTCAGCTCGATCGAGCCGATGGACTGGAGCCCGGAGCTGCTCCAGCTTTATCGCGAATACGCACAGCCCGGTGCCAGCCCAGACGGACCGCGGCTGGCGCGCCACGCCCACCTGCCGCTCCAGTCCGGCTCGGACACGATCCTGCGCGCGATGCACCGCCGCTACCGGCCCTGGCACTATGCAGAGAAGCTGGCCGCCCTTCGTGCCGCACTGCCGGACGCAGCGCTCGGTGCCGACGTGATGGTCGGCTTCCCCGGCGAGACGGACGCGCTGTTCGAGGAGACGCTTCGCTTCCTGGAAGACCAGCCACTCACCTACCTGCACCTCTTCCCCTTCTCCGCCCGCCCGGGCACGGCTGCGTGGTTGCTCCATCGTGAGCAGCCGGTTCCCGGTGTGGCGGTTAAAGATCGCATGGCGCGGCTGCGCAGCCTGATCGATGTCAAACATGAGGCGTTTCGCCGCGAGGCCACCGGGGCGCCCCTCCCGGTGATCACGTTGAAGCCCTCCCCGGCCCAGCGGGAGCGCGACGTCACGCCGGCCATCAGCGATCACTTCCTGACCGTTGAGCTTGCCGGCGAGCTGCCGCCAAATCGCATGCTCTGGGTCGTTCCAATGGGCGATGAAACGGCAACGCTGTTTCGCGCACGATAGAGCCGAACGATGGCAGCGCGCGGCTGCCGATCACCATCCCAGTTGATGGGCGAATGTTATACTCGACCCGCGAGGGTGCGCCCTCGCAATCAATCGGAGGATTCCCATAGCACTCGATAAACGCTCCGCCAAGTCCTTTATCCGCACCAACGAACGCATCCGTGCCCGCGAAGTCCGCGTGATCGACGAGCAGGGTGAGCAGCTCGGCATCCTGCAGCCGTTTGAAGCTCTCAAGATCGCGCGCGAACGTGGACTGGACCTGGTTGAAGTCTCGCCCAATGCCGTGCCCCCGGTCTGCCGCATTCAGGACTACGGCAAGTTCCTCTACGAGAAGGACAAGAGCGACCGCGCAGCCCGCAAGAAGCAGAAGGTCATCGTAGTGAAGGAAGTGAAGTTTTCCGTCACCGTGGATGAGCACGATTACCAGACCAAGAAGAACCAGGCCGTCCGTTTTCTGAACGAAGGCGACAAGGTGAAGGCCTCGCTGCGCTTCAAGGGACGCCAGATGGCGCACCGCGAGCTCGGCTACGCGATCATCAATCGCCTGATTCAGGACATGGGCGAAGCCGGCATTGTGGAGTTCATGCCGCGCATGGAAGGCACGACGCTGCACGCCATCCTGGCGCCGGGCAAGAAGTCCGAAGCGGTGCGCGCCGCTGCTGCCAAGCCAGCCCCTGCGCCAGCGCCCAAGCCGCCGGCTCCGCAAGGCGCTGCGCCGGTACCGCAGGCGACCGCACAGTCCTGATCTGCCCGCACGGATGCCGCCGGGTCGGCTCCGACCCCGCGGCTGTGCTCCAGAATGCCTGAACGCACGCTCGACGCGCCCACGCTTCGTATAGCGACGGCAGACGATCTGCCCGCGATTCGCGAGCTGATCGCTGTCTCCGTGCGCGTTCTGCAGCCGGAGTACAGCGAGGCCCAGCGAGAGCAGGCGCTCGCCTCGGTCTTCACGCCGGACACACAACTCATCGCGGACGGAACCTACTTCGTCTTCGCGCTGCCAGTTGCCACTGGGCCAGCAGCGCCGTTGGCCGCGTGCGGCGGCTGGAGCTTCCGCGGCACCCTCTACGGCGGCGATGATCACCATTCGTCGCGTGATGCAGCCGCGCTGGACCCGGCGCACGATGCTGCACGCATCCGTGCCTTCTTCGTGCACCCGGACTGGTCACGCCGCGGCCTCGGCTCCCGCATGCTCGCGGCCTGCGAACAAGCTGCGTGGCAGGCGGGCTTCCGTCGCTGCGAGATGGGCGCGACGCTCGCCGGCGTTCCACTGTACGAACGCCACAGATACCAGCGCGTGAGCGACCTGCTCGTCCCGCTTCCGGGTGGCGAGCAGCTTCCCGTCGTGCGCATGCACAAGCAGCTCTCCCGCTAACCGACGCACTCCTCGCAAAACGTCGCCGTGAAGTGTGCGGAATTGTGTCTCGCACTGAAATTTGTGCGACTGGAAGTGGCCTGATTTCAAGCACTCCCGCCATGTTAGCGATTTCATCAACATACATGGCTTGACAGCCCCCTCCCCGCTGTTGCCAAATGCCGCTGCTCGCAGCTTTACATACATCTAGACAAACGAATGACTTGAGCATCATCCATTCGGAGGAGAGCCAGTGCCTGAGCAGTCCCTGAGTCCAATTCCCGCATCCGCGTCGAGGTCCACGCACCGACGCCTACGCTCCCTAGCCTCTGCCTCTCTGCTGAGCCTGGCCATGATCGCGACGATGGCACCGCATGCCGTCGCACAGCTCACGACGTCGGATATTCTCGGCACAGTCACCGATCCCAGTGGCGCCGTCATCCCGAACGCCACCGTAGTGGCGACAAATCTGGGCACCAACGAAAAGCGCACCGCCACCACCAATGGTGCGGGCGATTACGTATTCAGCCTGCTGCCGGTCGGCCACTACTCGGTGTCCGTCAAGGCTCCCGGTTTCCAGGCCGCCATTACGAAGGACCTCTCGGTCGAAGCCGGAGACCGGGCCCGCAACGACGTTCACATGAGGGCAGGCTCGGAAGCGACGACGGTCGAGGTCGAAGCGACCACGCCTCTGCTGCAGGCGGAGAGCGCGACCGTCAGCTCGACCGTGACCGCGCAGGCCGTGCAGGACCTGCCGCTCAACGGCCGCAACTTCGTGCAACTGGTGCAGATCGTGCCCGGTGCGAACGAGGGCCCCGGCAACGGCCTGACCAGCGGCGCGCGCCCGGACGACCGTCGCCAGTCTGCCAGCTTCTCGGTCAACGGCCAGGACGACACGCTGAACAACTACACCATCGACGGCATCGACGATAACGAGCGCATCATCGGCACCATCGGTGTCCGCCCAGTGGTCGAGGCCATCCAGGAAATCACCGTCCAGACCAACAACTACACCGCAGAGGCAGGCCGTACCGCCGGCGGCGTGGTCAGCATCGTGACCCGCGCGGGCACGAATCAGTTTCACGGCTCCGCGTACGAGTACTTCCGCAACGACATCTTCGACGCGCGCAACGTGCTGCAGACGTCGGGCAAGAAGCCGGAACTCCGCCAGAACCAGTTCGGCGGCAGCATCGGCGGTCCGATCTTCAAGGACCGGACCTTCTTCTTCGGCGACTACGAAGGGCTGCGCCAGGTGATCGGCCTGACCTACAACAAGACGACGCTCACCCAGGCCGAGTACAACGACGTCCACAGCATCAATGGCGGATCGCCCGACCTGCTGATCAATGCCGGCAACGGGACGCAGGGTCTTCCCATCGACCCGATCGCGTTCAACTACCTGAGCCTGTTCCCGGCGCCCAATGCAGGCGGCCCGGGCGCACTTTCGAACAACTACATCACCAGTCCGAACCGGACGCAGAACTCGAACAGCTTCGACGTCCGCATCGATCACCGGTTCAACGAGAAGAACAACTTCTTCGGCCGCTACGACTACAACAAGGTGAACACCTTCACCCCTCCCGGTCTCGGTGTGGACCCGGTGACCAAGCTCGAGCTCAGCGGTGGTCAGTTCGACTTCGACGGACCCGCGACTGACACGGCCCAGCAGTACGGCTTCGGCTACACGCACATCTTCACGCCGGCCCTGCTGGTGGATCTGCGTGCCGCTTACACCCGCATCAACAATCTGTCGCTGCCGCTGAACTCGAAGTTCAAGAGCGCAGACGCCATCGTGCAGGGGAACGCTCCCGGCAGCTTTGCCGCCAACCTGAACAGCAACTCCAGCAACCTGACGCCCGTCGGCTTCCCCGGTCTCAGCGACATCGGCGACGGTTCCTTCGTGCCGCTGCAGGACATCGACAGCACGTTCCAGTACACCGGGACCGTGAGCTGGACCCGCGGAGCACACAACCTGAAGTTCGGTGCCACGCTCATCCGCCGCCAGGCGCGCAACGTGCAAAGTCCTTACGTTGCCGGCCAGTATGGCTTCGGCACCAACGTCGACGCCTCCTCTCCGGACGGCGGCGCGACGCAGCTCTCGCAGACCCAGCAGCGCGACAACGGCATCGCCTCAACCCTGGTCGGCGCCTTCACCGGCGAGCAGCGCCAGGTCGACCTGACGCCTCCCGACTATCGCACCTGGGAGCCCAACTTCTTCGCGCAGGACTCCTGGAAGGTCACGCCAAAGCTGACAGTGCTTTACGGCGTGCGCTATGACGTCTTCACGCCGTTCACGGAAGCGCACAACCGCATCTCGAACTTCGACTTTCTCCAGGCGCTCACGCTGACCCCGCAAAGCATCGGCGCGGCGCTGAAGATTCCCAACCGAAACGGGGTCAATAGCAACGCCGGCATCAAGACGGATTACTCGAACTTCGCGCCTCGGCTCGGCTTCGCCTACTCCATCACGCCGACGTTCATTCTCCGCGGCGGCTTCGGGATCAGCTACTTCCCCGGCAACTACACCTCCAACACCGACCTGAAGAACATTCCCTTCCTGTCGAACTTCCAGCCGAACTGCCAGTCGGCGGCAGCCGTTCAGATCGAGACAGACTTCACTGGTGGCAATACCGGCAACGGTCAGTGCGCTCCCGACTACGCGTCCTTCAGCCAGGGCCTGCCGCGGCCCGCGGCTCCGGATATCTCCAACCTGCACGCGATCAGCCCGCTCTCGTTCAACACCGAGGCGTCGAACTTCAAATCCGCAGCGATCGATCAGTACAACCTGCAGGTTGAAAAGCAGATCGGTCCCAATGTCGTCACAATCGGCTACGTGGGGCTAATCGGCCACCATCTCCCACAGGTCATCAACGACATCAACCAGCCGGCGCCGTACAGCCTGAACCCGGCCAGCCCGGTCTACTACAAGAACTTCCCGAACCCGGGGCTGCGCTCCAACAGCGGTCCGCGCCGCCTTGACGCGCAATTTCCCGGCACGCCAGGCGTCGGCGGCGCCCCGAACATACCGAGCAACCTGACCGGTGTCGGCCTGGTACAGAGCGAGGGCATCTCCAACTACAACGGGCTGCAGACCTCACTCCAGCGGCGCTTCAGCCAGGGCCTCTCGTTCGACGCGAACTACACCTGGTCGAAGGAACTGAATGACGCGACCGGGTATTCGGAAGAGGGCGACAACCAGGGCTACAGCGATGCCGATCCGTTCCACCTGCGTCAGACCGAGTACGGCGCGGGCGAAAACGACATCCGCAACCGCTTCGCGTTGTCGGCCAACTATGCATTCCAGTATGGCAAGACATGGACTGGTCTGCGGAAGCTCGCGCTTGCCGGCTATCACCTCAACACCATCGCCGTGTGGCAGAGCGGCAAGCCGTTCTCGATCCTGAATGGCGGTGGCAACAACGACAACACCAGCTTCACCAGCGGTGGCGTCACGGTGACCGAGAACTACGGCAACCGTGCAGTGCCGAACAACGGCGGCGGTCGCGATCGTCCCAACCAGATTGCTGACCCGCGCGGAAACCGCTCGCTGCACCAGTTCTTCAACACGGCCGCCTTTGCCCCCCAGCCCACCGGGACCATCGGCAATGTGCAGCGGAACTCGCTCTACGGGCCGAACTTCCGCCACGTCGATCTGTCGATCTTCAAGGACTTCCCGGTCACGGAAAGCCTCAACGTCCAGTTCCGCGCCGAGTCCTTCAACATCAGCAACACGCCCAGCTACATCATCCCGCTGGGCAGCGGCAACGCGCAGTTGGGCAATCCTGATTTCGGCAAGGTGACCAACTACGACCCGAACTACAACCCGCGGCTCTACCAGTTCGCCGTGAAGCTGCAGTTCTAACGGGCTTCTGCGGCAGCACCGGCAAACAGGCGGTTGACCGCCTGTTTGTTTCTGGCGCAAAGCAGTGACGGGGTGGCGTAGCTAACTCTCTCGACGCAGAAAGGAACACCTCCTTTCTGACCGGTCTACCCGGTTACCTTGGCTCCCGAGCGGAATGCTGGACACCCTCAGGGCGCACGCTGCGCTATAGGTTTCTCAGCGACGCATCCGGCAGGCATGTCCTACGGCAGAGAGGAGGTGCGGCACGCGATTTGAGGAACTGCCCGGAAGCAGGAAGCGCAGCTCGCAGCTCTTGCGAGCAGGCTCGCTTGGCATTACATTCACATCGGCCGATTCGGAGGTTCCCGTTGTTAGTCTCCAGGTACGCTCTGCTCGTGATGCTGTGCTGTGTGCTTTCTGGATGCGCCCACCGTGTACAACGGGCGGCGGCGCCTGTTGCAAACGTGCCCCCGCCTTCTGCCGGTTTGACGGTCTGCGATGCTCCCGACTACACACGATGCCACAAGCAGAAGGGAGTGCTGCCGCCGCACTTGTTGCACTCGGTAGACGTCATCTTCCCATCCGACGCGCGGCGTCTACGCGTGGGAGGCATCTCGGTCGTACAGGTAGTCGTTGATGCCTCCGGCCACCCGCAGCGTGTAGAGACGGTAGACTCGATTCGGAACCGTCTGCCCTCCGATCAGGCAGACGTCGGGCGCGAGATGGATGAGAGCGCGATCGCTTCGGTGAAGCAGTTCCGGTTTGAGCCAGCTACCCTGAATGGTCAGCCCGTCGCGACCCAGATCAAGGTCATGGAGAATTTCCAACTCTACTGAGCCCGCCCGAGTGTTCACGCCGCTTTGCTATACTGACGAATGTCGCCCTGAGGGCGATGCAGACAGGACATCTATGCCGAAGCTGAAGACACACAAGGGCGCGGCCAAGCGCTTCAAGAAGACTGGTACCGGCAAGGTACTGCGCGGCCAGACCAAGATGCGCCACATCCTGACCTCGAAGGAAAACAAGACCAAGCGCCACCTCGGTGGCACTGTCCTGGTCTCGGACGCCGACGTGGCCAAGGTGCGCCGCATGATTCCGTACGCCTGATCCGTTTCTCGGATCAGTGCGATCGAGCGAGTGAAGAGGTTCAAAACGCAGACGTCCTCCCGGACCCTGCTTCCTGCCTCCAGCCGCACAACGAACCACCAAAGGAGATTCTCAGACCATGCCCCGCGTCAAACGTGGAACCAAGCGGCTTGCACGCCGCAAAAAGATCCTGAAGAGAGCCAGCGGCTACTTCCTCACCAAATCCAAGCTCTACCAGGCAGCCCAGGAAGCCGTCGAGCGCGGCCTCAAATTTGCCTACAGCGGCCGCCGGCAGAAGAAGCGGCAGTTCCGTTCGCTCTGGATCGTGCGCATTTCCGCCGCCGCCAAGCAGAACGGCACCAGCTACTCGCAGTTCATCAACGGCCTGAAGAAGGCCGGCATCGAGCTCGACCGCAAGATCCTGGCCGACCTCGCGGTGAACGATGCAACCGCCTTCTCCTCCCTGGTCAAGACCGCCAAGGAAGCCGTCGGCAAGCCAGTCGTGGTCTAAACCGCGCCTGCACGGAATGTTGAAGGGCCCAGCCGAGTGCTGGGCCTTTCTCGTTGCAGGTCTTTCACCCGACGTACTTTACTGCCACATGCGCCGTCGCCGCCGCGGCACGCCGTCCGGATCGTCTGCCACTTCCTCCACGCCGTCTTCGAGGTCACGCGACGTCCGGCGGAAGCGGTGCCGCAGCATCCACACCAGCAGCGCACACAGCAGGATGCCCAGCACGGAGAGGGTAGCGATCAGGTGATCGCGGAAGAGCGCGCCCGCGACCTTCACGATCTCCGGCCCGTACTTCACGGTCAGGATCGCCTCCACGCCGAAGCGCACCATGCGGCCCACAAACACGGCCAGCAGGAAGTTTGGTACGCGCATCTCGAACACACCCGCCGCAAACGCGAATGCCTTCCACGGTGTGGGCGGCGGAAGTGCGGATGGAATCGCCATCGCAAGGAACTCCTGCTTTTCGAAGCGCGCCATCATCGCCTCGTAGCGCGTGCGATCGATGCGCCGCAGCAGGAACAGTTCACCGCCCGCGCGTCCCAGCAGAAACGGAAGCAGCCCACCGACGGCGGATCCGATCGCGGCCAGCAGCACGTACAGGAATGCGTGGCGCCGGTCGTTCCACACGTAGGTGGAGATGATCACATCCATCGGCACGGGGATGGCGCCCGAGTCGATGACGGAGATCAGCCCTACACCCCAGAAGCCCAGCGGCCCAAGCATACCGAAGATGAGGGTCTTGTAACGGGCGAGCCACTTGCCCACCAAACCCGCTGCGGGGGCGCTCACGTGCGCTCTCCAGGGTGCGTGCCGTGCGCTTCGGCCCCGGTCAGCAGTAGCAGCGCATGGGGGACCAGGTCGAGCACAGCCTCGAGCGAGGTGACCGCGCCCTCTGGACTGCCCGGCAGGTTCACGATCAGCGAGCGGCCGAGCGTGCCGCTGACGGCCCGGCTCAGTGGGGCAAGGCGGGTCCGTCGCGCTCCGGCGGCGCGCATGCATTCGGCAAAACCATCGAGAATGCGATCGCAGACCGCGCGGGTCGCCTCGGGTGTCACATCACGCGGAGCGATGCCGGTGCCACCGGTGGTTACGACGAGCGGAGCGGTCGCGGCGTGCTGACGGAGAGCGGCTTCAATCAACGGCTGCTCATCCGGAATGACGTGCGCGTCCGCTACCTCGTAACCGGCAGCGCGCAGCGTGGCGACCACCGCCGGTCCGGATAGATCGGCCCGCTCCCCGCGACTGCGCGAGTCGCTGATGGTGACAACAACTGCTCGCGGTAAGGCAGAACCCATCCGGTGATTGTAAGGGTTCGGAGTGCTGCTTCATGCCTACTCAGGGCAGCGGCAGGCGACGCCATGCTGTGGTGGCATGGAGCCGTCGAGCGCGGGGATGCAGCAGCCATGTGGGTCCTGCTGCGGATCGCCCAGCCGCGCGGCAATGCGCGCCTCGAAGCGTTCGGAGATGAAGTGCTCCAGCCGCTCCGCCTCGTCGTGAAGCTCGTCCACCTTGTAGTCGAGCATGCGATGCAGAAAAGTCTCGATCAGGCGATGGTGGCGAACAATCTCCAGCGCGCGGCGACGCCCAGAATCCGAGAGTCGCACGCCGCGGTGGCGCTCGTACTCGACCAGCGGCTGCTCCGCTGCGGCGAGCTTCTGCAGCATGTTTGTGATCGAGGCCGGCGCCAATTGGAGCCGCTCCGCAAGTGCGCTGCTGCCGACGCGCTGGCCGTCGGCACCACCCAGGGCATAGATGGCCTTCAGGTAGTCGTCGACCGACTCACTGCCGCGGCTCTTGCGGCTCTTCTGAACCATCGCGTCCTCGCCGTACTGGGCATCCGATGCGCGTCCGGCATGAGAGAGGCCAGCATACCCTTCGTGCCGTGTCGGATACTAAACCAGTCTTTCACGCGCGTGTGGGGCGGCTCAACGGACCATTAGCACCATCAGCGACGCGTCGTCATGGAAGTTGCCACCGCAAAAGGCGGTCACCTCCTCAAGAATGCTCGTGCGTACCGCCTGGGCACCGCCGGAAATCGAACTGCGCGCCGCCGCGACGATGCGTTCGTCGCCAAACTCCTCTTCATCGCTACGCATGGCCTCTGTCACGCCATCGGTCACCAGCAGCAGGCAGTCGCCGCTGCGGAGGTCGAGTGCGCGGTCCTCGTACGTGGCCGAAGAGAAGAGGCCGAGCACGATACCGCCACCGTCGAGCGGGAACGCCGCGCCATCGCGAAGCAGGATGGGCCTGCAGTGGCCGGCGTTTTCATAGCGCAGCCTCCGCGTCTCCGGCTCAACGAGGGCATAGAAGAAGGTCACAAACTTCGCTGCAGCGATGCTCCCGCAGAGGGTCTGGTTCAGGCGCGTGCAGAGGGCGGCAGGGCCGCGCTCCTGGGGCGCGAAGGCGCGCGTTGCTGCCTGCAGATTGGCCATCAGGAGCGCCGCACTGATGCCCTTGCCGGAGACATCGGCCATGCACAGCGCGATTTCAGAGGCGCTGATGGAGAATGCGTCGAAGTAGTCGCCACCCACCGACTGTGCAGGTTGCCAGGCGCAGGCAATCTCCATCCCGGGCAGCACGGGCAGCTCGCGCGGCAGCAGATGTGCCTGGATCTCGTGTGCCGTCTTCAGGTCGGCTGCCTGCGCGGAGAGCTGCACTTCTCCGACAGCCACCTGCTCCTCGAGCAGTCGGTTGCGCTTCTCCCAGTGTGTGCGCGTTGACATCACGGAGTAGATCGCGATGCCCGTCAGCAGAGACACAAGCGTGCCGAAGCGCAGGTTTTGCCAGAAGTAAGCGGCCCGGTGCACCGGGTAGCGGTAGACGGCGAGCAGCGTGAAAGCGGCCAGCAGACTGCCGAGAGCGGCGACCGGGACGAGGATGACCAGGTAAACGGCCCACCCACGCAGCGGGCTCACGCGCGTCAGGTAGGGCGTGGTGCCATGGAGCGAGATCGCGATGACGTTGCCGACGATCAGCGTGAACAGAAGCGTCGCCACAAGGTTCGGTGGGTTGCTGAAGACCCAGAACAGCAGCGACACCGCGGCGCCGACACCCATCAGAATCAGCTCAAAGCGGAGAAAACCTATGCCCAAGAAGAGCTTGTCTCCCGATCCGGCGGCACGTTGGATCGGCAGGGGAAGGCCGGTGGCCAGCTCTGGCGTTCGAGTTGATCCGGCTCCTGGCATGGTCGCGTGCGGCAACGGCACATTTCGAGCAGGCCAGCGGGCGATTGTGCCTCGCTCGGGCTTTTCGAGAGTGAGACAATACTAAGACACACCGGTGCGGGTTCCTGGGTCTTCCAGGTGACAGACCGCGTCTTCCTGATTGCATGGCTATCACCGAAGTCCCACCCCCGCAGAGCGCTCCGCCGGGCTCGAACCCGGAGCCCCCCACCGGCCCCCGGTTCCGCCGGCGCTCCTCCACCCGCTATGAAGGGATGGATTCGACCGAACTCCTCCACCTCATCGACAACCTGGAGGATGAGCGGTCGCGTGCCAGGGTGCGCGAGGGCATTTACATCTCCGTGCTGGCGCACGTGCTGGTGTTCCTGTGGATCCTCTTCGGACCGCGGTACATCCTGCACCAGCCCAAGGTGATCAGCCCGTTTGAGGTGCTGAAAGATCGCCAGAAGCGAGAGCTAAGCTATCTGACGCTGCCGCCGGACGCGCTCAAGAACATCCGCCCGAAGAACCCGCGCGCACTGTCCGACAAGAACAGGGTCGCGCAGTCGCAACACCCGACCCTCGATCAGAAGACGCTGCAGCAGCTCGAAGCGATGCGACGTGCCGGGCCGCCCGCCCCCCGCACTGCGCCAGCCCCGCAGCAACAAGCTCCGCCGCCGCCGCCGCAGACTGCGCCGCAACAGGTGGCGCCACCCGAGCCAAAGCAGCCACCCACCCAGCCCCTGGCGCCGCAACCGCAGGGGGTCACGCCAGCACCACCGCCCAGCCCGAAACCGGCGCCGAGTCAGCCCAGCTTCAACACCGGCGTCTCCGCGGGTGAGGCGATTCGGCAGGCTGCCCGGGGCGCGTCGCAGCCCCAGGTCGGCGGAGACTACGGACAGGGCCGCATGCCGCAGCACCAGGGGCTGAACGCCGGGGCCGATATCCTGAGCGACACCATGGGGGTGGACTTCGGCCCCTACATGCAGCGCGTGATCGCTGCGACGTATCGTTCCTGGGAGCCGCTGATTCCTGAGTCCGTCCGTCCCCCGCTCAACAAGGCAGGCAAGGTCGGCATCGAGTTCCGCATCGATCCGGACGGCAGCGTGCGCCAGATGGTGTTGCGCTTCCCCTCCGGTGACGTAGCGCTCGACCGGGCTGCGTGGGGCGGGATCACCGGCGCGTCGCCCTACCCGCCGCTGCCCAAGGACTTCAAGGGGCCCTACCTCGCGCTGCGATTCGGCTTCTACTACAACATCAACGAGGACAAGTAGGCCGGTGCCTCGTCTCGGCCGCCATCATGGCTGACCGGCACGAGCGTGCTCTCGCCCTGCGGCGGCGACAGATCTTCGGCCTGCTGCTGATTGCACTGCTGGTGCTCCTCGTCGCCGTCCTGCGCGCACACCGCGGTGAGCTGTTCCCGCCCGGCTGGTGGCGGTGGTAGATCGCGAGCCGCTGCTGGTCGTGCTCCTCGGGCCGACGGCGAGCGGCAAGACCGCGCTCTCGCTCTCCCTGGCAGAGCACCTCCGCACGGCAGGTCGCCAAGCCGAGATCGTGAGCTGCGACTCTGTCGCGGTCTATCGCGATCTCGAGATCGGCACCGCCAAACCGTCGCACGCAGAGCGGACCCGCGTGCCGCACCACTGCCTCGACTTCGTCTCACCGGACACCCTGTACAGCGCCGGGGATTACCAGCGTGACGGGCGCGCCGCGATCGCAGAGATTGCCGCGCGTGGCCACCTGCCCATCGTGACCGGCGGCACGGGTCTCTACCTGCGTGCGCTGCTGAACGGTCTCTTCGAGGGGCCGCGCCGGTCCGAGGAACTGCGCGACCGCCTGCGCCGGTCAGCGGAGCGGCAAGGGTCGGGGTGGCTGGCCCGACTGCTCCGCCGGCTCGATCCCGCAGCAGCCGGCCGCATCCATGCGAACGACACGCCCAAGCTAATCCGTGCCATCGAGGTCTCGCTCCAGGCGCGCCAGCCGATCACGCAGGCGTGGACGGCCGGTGCTCTCCCGTTGACTGGCTTCCGCATCCTTCGGCTCGGGCTGGCGCCCGATCGCAGGGCGCTCTACCAGCGCATTGACGAGCGTGCGGCTGCGATGTTTGAGCGCGGACTGATCGAGGAGACCGCGACCCTGATGGCACGGTATGGGGAGGAGGCACGGGTGTTTGACACGCTCGGCTACCGGCAGGCGCGTGAGCATCTACGCGGCGCGCTGCCACGCGAGGCAGCGGTCGAGGCGGCGCAGCGAGGGCATCGCCAGTTCGCGAAGCGGCAGTTCACCTGGTTCCGGCGCGAGCCGGATGTGGTGTGGTTTGCGGGCTTCGGGGACGAGGCAGCGATCCGGGACCGCGCGACCGCTGCTGTCGAAGCAGCCCTCTAGGAGGAAAGCCACCGTTGCGGTGGCTTTCTCTTAACTGCAGGGCGTGAGGTTATTCCCCGAGCTGGCCTTGTTCGTCGAGGTCACGTTCAGCGTGAGCTGAATGCACTTCGTTACCGACTGGGCGCCGCTCACCGCGGTGCCGTAGATGCGGATGATGCTCTCGCCATTGGGCGTGCCCTGGTTCGGCGTCGGCCCGTGATTCAGGTACGTGTAGCGCTGGGCGCAGGAGCTCGCCCCACCGATCAGACTGATCATCACGCAGAACAGCGAGAGTGTGCGCAGGCCACCGCGGCGCCCCCATCCGAGCCCGGCCAGACCCAGCACACCGGGTAGCAGAAAGGCATAGACGAGGCCGGAATCATGGCCGGACAAGTCACGCAGTGAGGCAAGTTTGCCAGACGGTGCGACTGTCTCAAGTGTCATCGTGCTCGAACCGGCGACTCCGGTTACGGCTACGTTTGTCGGCAGGAAGATGCAGGAGGAGTAAAGCGGCAGGCCGGCACATGACAGGCTGACGTAGTTGTTAAAGCCCGCGGCGGGAGTCACGGACACCTGCACCGATCCCTGCTGCCCGGCGGTGACATTCAGCGTGCTTGGTGTGGCGGTCAGCGAGAAATCCGGAGTGACGGCATTGCCGGTCAGCACCAGCGGCGTCGACGCGGAAGCAGACGAAGCAGCGGTGCCACTGAAGTTCGCATGCACGTCGTGAGCGCCGGGGGCGAGCCCGGCGACGAGCAGTCTCGCGGTGCCGTCCGGTGAGACGAGTGCGGAGCCCAGCGAGCGCTCCACGCCTGCGGTGTCGCGGTCGAGGAAAGTCACGGTGCCGCGCTCACCTTGAGCGTCGGGCAGCGGCGAGATGCGCACCTCGAGCGTGAGCCGGCCATCAGCAGCGCCTTCGCTGCTCAGCACGGTGGTGCTCGGCGCAGCCATGCGCAGATCGCCCTGCGCCGCGTTGGCTTGCGCCACGGCGTCAGGCATCAGGCCAGTGACGAGACCAGCCAGCAGAAGAGCCAGGGGAACAGCGCGCCCGCACAGGCGCAGGGGTGACACGAAACGGCGCGAAGCTGACAGCAAATGCAAATCCCTCGTGGAGCCGAGACGGAGATGGAGTGCACTACCGAAACGGGGTGTACGGGTATTGTATCTGCCGGGCGCACCGTGCGCCGGGATCGTGCCGTGCGGCATGGCAGGATGCTTCGCCATCCGGTATCGATCAGTGCTGCGGCTGTGCCGGCTGCGCCTGCTGCACCTGGCGCGCAGCCTGCCCGGCCAGCGTGCCCTCGGGCGCGCCCGGCTGGGCAACGGAGCGATGCGCCACCGCGCGGGGGCTGCCGTCGTCGGACTCGACCGAGGGCTTTCCGCTCACGCTGTTCACCGGCTCGCGGGAGTCCGGGGCCGTGTGCGTCTGGTTGCGATTGCCTGCGTCCGCGGCCTGCGGCTGCTCGCCTTTGCGCTGACCTTCCGTGCCGCCGTTGCTACTGTTCGAGGTATTGCCTGCGTTGCTGGGTGACGTGCCGCCCGTGTTGTTCGGGTTGTTGCCACTGGACGAGCCGGTGCTGCTGTGGTGGCAGCCAGCGACCGCAATACTGGTGGAAAGGAGGAGCGCAGCGAGAGCTCGGCGGCGGGGGACCATTCTAGAGATGATGCCGCGCGAAGTGCGAACGTTCGCCGCGAGAGTTCCCCTTCCGGCGATCAGCGATTAGTCTTCTCCTGCCTAACGGAACCCGCCCGCATGATTGACACCCCTCGCCTGCTCCGCTCGTCCCTCATCGCCGTAGTCCTGCTGCTCGCCACCACCGCCACACTGGCTCAGGCCACCTCGGGGAACGCCGTGGTCATCGATCACAGCGGCAGCACGGTCGTCTTCGAGCCATACGCGCCGAACATCGTGCGCGTGACGCTGAGCCTCCAACGCGACTCTGCGTTGGCGCCGCCGGGCTACGGCGTTGTCGCCCATCCGGATGCGGCCGGCTGGCTGCACTCGAACGACGCGCAGGGCGACAGCTACCGGTCGCCGCGCCTGGTCGTCACGCTCGATGCGCCGCACGCGGGCGGCAAGCCCAGCCTGACCCAGCAGGACATCGCGCGCTTCTTCAACGGGTCCACCCCGGGCGCACACATCCGCATTGCGACGCCCGAGGGCAGCACGCTGCTCGAGCTCGAAGGCTGGCAGCAGTCCGTGCCCAATCACAAGGATGGCAATGCGGACGTGCTGCTCGATCGCCGGCCCAGCGATCCGCCGTTCTTCCAGGTGGGCGCAACCTTCGCGTCCCCGCCCGATGAGCACTACTACGGACTCGGCCAGGACCAGCACGGCTTTCTTGACCATCGCGGCCACACCGTCGAGTGCTGGCACAACTACACAGCGACCGGCGGCCCCAGCGTATGCGTGCCTTTTGCGGTAACGAATAAGGGCTACGGCATCGTCTGGGACAATCCCTCGCAGACCACGGTCGAGCCAGGCTTCAACGAGCAGACACGTTGGACGTCACAAGTGGGGCGGCGCGTTTCGTTTTTCGTGATCGCGGGGCGCACCACGGATGAGATCTACCAGGGCTATCGTCTGCTTACCGGCGCGACGCCGATGCTGCCCAAATCCGCCTACGGGCTGATCCAATGCAAGCAGCGCTACATCACGCAGAAAGAGGTGCTGGCGGTCGCGAAGGGCTACCGCGAGCGCCACCTGCCGCTCGATGTGCTGGTAGTCGACTGGTTCTACTACACCAAGATGGGCCAGATGGATCTTGATCCCACGAAGTGGCCCGACCCGGCGGCGATGAATCGCGAACTGCACGCGCAGGGTATTCAGACCATGATCAGCGTGTGGCCGCGCTTCGTGCCCGGCTCGCGCTACTACGACGAGTTGAAGCAGAAGGGCTGGTTCGAGCACCTGGCCGACGGCACGCCGACGAATGGGCTGCCCTACGACCGCGCCGGCTCCGACATCGACACCACCAACCCCGACGCTGCTCGGTGGTTCTGGGGAACGATTCGCGACAACCTGGTGAGCAAAGGCTTCGACGCGTTCTGGGCCGATGAGACCGAGCCCGACCTGCCGCCGAACGGCAGCTACTTCCACGTCGGCCCGGGTACGGAATACTTCAACGTCTATCCGTTCTTCCACACCGCTGCGCTCTACGATGGCTTCCGCCGCGACTTGAAATCGCGTGCGCTGATTCTGTCTCGAGATGCCTACCTGGGCGCGCAGCACAATGGCGCGATCTTCTGGTCGTCGGATATCTCGGCGACCTGGGATGCGCTGCGGCGCCAGGTGCCGACAGGTCTCGACATGACGGCGTCGGGGATGGCGTACTGGGGCAACGACATTGGCGGCTGGCAGTACCTGCCCGGGCGTCACGTACCGGCGCATCCGCCGCTCATTGACCCATCGGACGCACGCGCCAACGTCGGCGGCTACGACGACTACCCCGAGCTCTACACGCGTTGGTATGAGTACGGCGTCTTTCAGCCGAACTTCCGCACGCACGGCAGCCGCGATCACAACGAGGTCTGGTCTTACGGCCACGAAGCGGAGCCGATCCTCGAAAAGTATCTGCGACTGCGCTATGAACTGATGCCCTACATCTACTCGCTGGGCTGGAGCGTGCACCAGACCGGCGCGCCTTACATGCGCGCGCTGTTCATGGACTTCCCAAACGACCCTGCGGTCGCCGATCTCGGCGATGAGTACATGTTTGGCCCGGCGCTGCTGGTCGCCCCGGTAACGGAGCAGGGCGCGACCACGCGGCGCGTCTACCTGCCGGCCGGCACCGATTGGTATAACTACTGGACTAACGAGCGCGTGCATGGCGGACAGACGATCACTGCCGCTGCCCCGATCGACACGATCCCGCTGTTCGTGCGCGCTGGAGCGATCCTGCCGCTCGGCGTGCCCATCGACAGCACAGCGCAGCCGCAGGCGATCGCCAAGGTGCGCGTGTATCCGGGGGCGAGCAACGACTTCGAGCTTTACGACGATGACGGAGTCAGCTACGCATACGAGAACGGCGAAAGCCACATCACGCACCTGCACTGGGACGACGCGAGCCGCAAGCTGACGCACGAAGGAGCCGAGATGCGGAAGGGAACGGCCGAACCAGTAATCGACGTCGTGTCAGCGCGCTAGCAGAGATGCCGTATCCCCTGACGATCTAGTGCATGCGGCGTCGGTCGTCGGGATCGACGTAGCGGCCTTCCTTGTCGAAGTGCACCTCGCGCCCCTGCTTGCCCATGTAGACCTGGAACTTGCGCGCGGCGCGGGCGCGCTTCCAGCGGTAGTAGCTGTTGCGCACGCCGTAGAGGCCTTCGCTCGCGGCAAAGCCGTAGCCGCGGCGCGGTGCGAGCTTCGCATACAGGTAGCCACCCAGCCCGCCCCCGAGATAAGCCACTTCCGCCAGCGCGTTGCCGCCGCCGATCAGCATGACGAACGCGATCAGCATCAGCACAATCGCCAGGTACTTCGCCTTGATTCCGAAGGGGAGCGGAAACATAAAGAACTGCTGATCCCCGAACAGCACCGCGAAGCACGCAAGCAGGCCGAACAGCGCAGCATCCGTGCCGTTGATTGTGGCCCGCGGCGTGAGGTGCAGGATGCCGGTGAACGAGAGCGCCGTCGCGAGCACGCCACCAGTCAGCGTCGAGATCAGATACGTCTCAAGCAGGAAGCGGCCGCCCCGCAGATCTTCGAGATAGAAGCCCATGAACCACAGCGAGAGCAGCGAGAACAGCGCGCCAAAGATGGACGCCGTCGGCACAAAACCGAAGGTGAGTGGCTGCCAGAGGAAGAAGTTGTGGACGACCGCGGCGGGCGTCAGCATGAGCAGCGCCGGCACGATCGCGAGGGCGTGCACCAGGCGGATGAGGATCTCCGCCGCGAAGACGACGAGGTTGATGAGGACCAGCCGCTTCACCATGCCGGCGAAGGGCGGAAACGACAGGGTCAGCGGGCGAGAGCCGGGCATACGGTCATTATCCTCCCCGCAGCCCTCTCCCGTGGGCTAGCGCTCCGGTGTGGGGGCAACGGCGGCGCTGCACTGCTGCCGGACGTTGCAGGCGCGCACGCCGAAGATCACGTTGTCCTTCGAGACGGGCAGGGTGGCGGAGCCTTTGGCCGCATCGGCCGGCAGCACTGCCTGATGGAACTGCCAGTCGGGCGCGGAGGTGTCTCGCCACACGATGTCGATTCGTGTCTCGGGACCTGCGCCCGAGCCGGGCTTCCAGTGCAGCGTGCTGTTGTTGTCGAGATCGGTGGTAACGACGCGCACATCGACCGGAGCCGCCGGCGCGGAGGCCAGCGTCGCGAGCGCCGCCGCGTTCAGGCGCGCGACATTGGCCACGTACCGATAGTCGACAAACTGCAGCAGATCGCCATACTGCTTGCCGTTCTCGGTGCGCACGTTCTGGTGTTGATGGTCGAAGTTCTCGCGCCACTCGGTAAAGCGCACGGCGGCGAAGCCCAACTGGTTGAACGAGGAGTGGTCTCCGCCGCGCAGGTAGCGGTCGAGGCGGAACTCCATCACTGGCTGAAGAACCTTCGGCTGGAGGTAGGTGCGGCCCACGCCTTCGATGGCACGGGCCAGCTCGCGAGAAGGCCCATCGCTTTCGAGGCCCAGCGTGAGGGTGCGGCGCACTTCGTCGGGTGTCGCGGTCGAGGGCACGCCCTGCGAGAAGACGCGCACGCGGGTCTTGTCCTGCATCGTGTCGCCCGGCGTGGTGTCGCCGCCCACGATGTCATTGTTGAGCACGCCGGCGAGCTGCCAACCTTCGTCCTTGGCAAGCTTCGCGAGGTGCTTGCTGCCGTTGAGTCCCTGCTCTTCCCCAGCAACCGCGACGAAGACCAGCGTGGCGGGCCAACGCTGCTGACTGAGCACACGCGCACATTCGAGGCTGACCGCGACCCCGCTCGCGTCGTCGTTCGCGCCGGGCGCGACGGCATGTGTGTCCATGGTGTCTGAGTTGCGCGAATCGTAGTGGCCCGTCACCAGGTACATGCGCGGAGCCTGCGCCGGATCGCTGCCTCGCAGCACGGCGTACACGTTTGTCAGCTTCGTCGGGGAAAGAATGCGTGAGCGCGGGCTGGTGTCCGCCGGCTCCATATACGTATCCGTCTTTACGTCAAGACAGCCGTGGCACGCATCCGATACCTGGCGGAACTGCTGCTCGATCCAGCCGGCGGCCGCGGTCACACCCGTGTTTGCCGGCAGGTCGATGTTCATGCTCGACAGCGTGTTGCGATTGCCGAAGCTCACCAACGTGCGGATGGTCTGCTCGATGCGCGACGACGAGATCTCGCCGATCGCTTTTGCAATGGCGGGGTCCGCGGGCGCCGTGCCGATCGGTGTTCCTGCGTTTGGCTCTGGCGCCGCGCCGGCGGTCGGCATCAGAACAGAAGCGAAGGCTGCGAACAGCACACACATCGCGGCAGTCCGCGTAGTCCGGACGCCTGCAGCAGCGGGTATTCTCTCTGGGTGGCGCACAGGCGCATCCTCTCACAAGCGGGGCAGGCATTGGTGCATGGCATGCTGTCCTGCTCGCTTGACGCACGGCAGGGTTGCTTCTACAACTACCCCTAAGCCGGTTTCCTCTGTTCGTACTGGAGGACTGCCGGGGTAGTGACCCTCTTCTCCCTCGATCCGCGACGCACATAGAAAAAA
>NZ_JBMGJV010000038.1:0-38636 GCF_051025295.1 Candidatus Dedyshia acidiphila
ATGTGATGGATCAGCATGGACCCCTTTTCGTTGTCGCCGGTGTGCTCATACTCGCGGGCATTCAGATGCTCGCGATCGGTCTCCTTGGCGAGTTGCAGGTGCGCCACTACCATACGTCGCAGCAGCGCGCGCCCTACACCATCGACCGCCTGGTGCGGCTGCGGTCGCCTGAAGAGCCCAGCATTCTTCGCGAAGGCTAAGTTCGTTCTGCGGCTATCACAGACGCGGCTATCAAAGAGAGGACACCTCCAGGGTGTCCTCTCTTGCTTTCTGGTGAAATCAACGTCGGCGAGTGGCGGGCAGCCCGGTTCATGACGCATTCTAGGGGCGGGTTCTGATTCACAGATCCCGGACACGAGGAACGCCGCACGATGTCGCCCTCCATTCTTTATGTGCTCTGTATCCTGATCGGCGGAGCGACAGGCCTGCGCTCGATGACAGGCATTGCCGTGGTCACGCTTGCCGCTCAGCGTGGCTGGCCCAATCTGCACTGGCTGCACCTGCACGGCACCGGGCTGCAATTCCTGGAGCACCCGGTCTCGATGGTGGTCTTCGTGCTCTTTGCGCTTGGCGAGTTGATCGCGGACAAGCTGCCGATCATTCCGGCGCGCATCCAGGCCGGTCCGCTGGTCAGCCGCTTTGTGTTCGCTGGGCTATGCGGTAGTGCGCTGGCCGTTGTTGCAAGTACGCCCTGGATCTTGCCTGCATTGCTCGCCGGGATTGCCGCCGTGGTGGCTGCGTACGCAGGCTACTGGCTGCGCCGCACGATCACAATGCGCGGCGTCAAAGATCTGCCGATTGCCTTGCTTGAGGATGCGACCGCTATTCTGCTCGCGCTCTTTGCGGTCTCGCGCTTCTGATGAGCGGCGCAACAAACGATCGGTACGATGTGCTGATCATCGGCTCCGGGCAGGCGGGCAATCCGCTGGCATCGGCCTTTGTCGGCGCAGGTCGACGCACGGCGCTGATTGAACGCGCGCTTGTTGCGGGCACCTGCATCAATTACGGCTGCACGCCAACGAAGACTATGGTGGCAAGCGCACAACGTGCATACCAGGCGCGCCATGCGGCCGAGGTGGGCATTGAGACCGGTCCTGTGCGGGTGGACATGGCCGCGATCCGGGCACGCAAGCGGCGCATCGTCGACGATTTCCGGAACTCGAGCGAGAAACGCTTCGCCAGCGGACAGCCAGAACTGATTCGCGGGGAGGCCAGCTTTCTCGGGCCGCACGAGTTGCAGGTACGGCTCAACGGCGGCGGTGAGCGCCACCTCAGCGCAGAGATGATCGTGATCGACACAGGCTCGAGCCCGACCGTGCCCCGCATCCAGGGACTCGAGAGCGTGCCCTGGCTCGACAACGTCAGCCTCATGGAACTGGACGCCGTCCCCGAGCACCTACTCATTCTGGGCGGCGGGTATGAAGCCGTCGAGTTTGGGCAGATGTTCCGTCGCTTCGGCAGCGCCGTGACGCTCATCGAGCGCGGCCCGCATCTGCTGGGCCGTGAGGATCCGGATGTGTCGTCTGCCGTGGAGCAAATCCTGCGTGACGAAGGGATCGTGATTGAGACCGGAGCGCCGGCCACCAGCGTAACGCAACAGGGTGAGACGATCGAACTGACGCTCGCCAATGGGCGCAAGCAGAGCGGCTCCCACCTGGTGCTCTGCGTGGGCCGCACGCCGAACACGAAGGCGCTGAACCTGCCGGCTGCCGGCATCGAAACCGACCCGGGCAGTGCGATCCGGGTCGATGACCAGCTGCGCACGAACGTCCCTGGTGTCTACGCCGTCGGCGATGTGAACGGCGGACCAGCGTTCACGCACATTGCGTATGACGATTACCGCATCCTGCGGGACCACCTGATCGATGGGAAGGGAACGCGCCGAACCACGGATCGGCCGGCGGTCTACGTGGTATACAGTGACCCGCAACTGGGGCGCGTCGGCATGACCGAGGCCGAGGCGCAGCGCTCCGGCCGCGCAATTCGCGTGGCGCGGATGCGTGTCTCTTCAATTGCTCGCGCGATCGAGACCGGCGACACGCGCGGCATCCTGAAGGCGATTGTGGATCGCGAGACGCAGCAGATTCTGGGTGCGGCCGTGCTTGCGCCAGAGGGTGGCGAGATCGTGAGCATGCTCGAGGTCGCCATGCTGGGCGGCATTCCGTACACCGTGCTCGAGAACGCCGTCTTCGCGCATCCCGCCTACGCCGAGGTACTGAATACGCTCTGGGGCCACTTCGATGAGCCGTGACAGGTGAACGCCCACAGCGAATCGTGCATCCTTCCGAACGTGGGCTGCACATTCAACTGGCCGCGCCCGGTGGCGCGCATTTCTGGGAGACGATGACGAGCGACATGCCGACGCAACCCACCGCGAAGAAGACGCCAGCACAGAAGCGCGCACCTGCAAAGCAGGCAGCAAAGGCTGCACCCGCCACCGCCCGAGAGCGCGACGCGCGAGTCGACGCTTCACCCAAGCCGGAGAATGGCCGCCGTCGCGTCGTCGTCGAAGGTGTGCTGCCGCAGATTGATGGTGGCCGGTTCGCGATCAAGCGTGTCATCGGTGATCAGCTGCGGATCGAGGCAGACGTCTTCGGCGATGGTCACGATCTCGTGCGCGCTCACCTCCTCTATCGTCACAGCACGGAAAGCGATTGGCACCGGGTCGAGATGACGGCACTTGGCAACGATCGGTGGGCTGCCAGCTTCCTGGTGGATCGGCTCGGCTTCTACGAGTACACGGTGGCCGGCGAGGTAGATCACTTCCTCACCTGGCGCACCGAGTTGAAGAAGCGCGAGGACGCCGGGCAGGATCTCGATCTGCCACTGAAGACGGGTGCGCTCCTGATCGAAGTATTCGCCACCCGCGCCGCGAAGCAGGACGCAACCCGCCTGCGCGATTTCGCCACGAAGGTTCGCGAGGGTTCGCTCGAGACGGCCTATGATGAGTCGCTGCTCGCGCTCGACCGCCAGTATCCCGAGCTCGACCTCCAGACCCGGTATGAACGCGTGCTGCGCGTGTGGGTGGATAGGGAACGCGCACGCTACTCCTCCTGGTACGAATTGTTTCCGCGCTCGTGGGGCAAGCCGGGGGAACATGGCACGCTGCGCGATGTGATCGCGAACCTCGACTACGTCGCGGATATGGGCTTCGATGTGCTGTATCTACCGCCCATTCATCCCATCGGCCGCAGCTTCCGCAAGGGGAAGAACAACACGACCGAGGCCAAGGACGGCGACGTGGGCAGCCCCTGGGCTATCGGTGCTGACGAGGGCGGACATCTCGACATCCTGCCGGAGCTGGGCACGCTTGCCGATCTCGAAGCGCTGATCAAGGCTCTCGACGGCCGCAGCATGGAGCTCGCAATGGATATCGCCTTCCAGTGCGCGCCCGACCACCCATGGGTGAAAGAGCATCCCGAGTGGTTCAAACATCGCGCTGATGGCTCTATCCAGTACGCCGAGAACCCCCCGAAGAAGTACCAGGACATCTATCCCCTCGACTTCGAATCGAGCGACTGGCAGGGGCTGTGGGACGGCCTCAAGGAAGTGTTCCTCTACTGGGCCGACAAGGGCGTCCGCATCTTCCGGGTCGACAACCCGCACACAAAGGCGTTTCCCTTCTGGGAGTGGGTGATCGGCGAAGTGCATGCCGCCTATCCGGATGCGATCTTCCTCGCAGAAGCATTCACCCGCCCGCGTGTGATGGAGCGGCTCGCGAAGCTGGGATACACGCAGAGCTACACCTACTTCACCTGGCGCAACACCAAGGCAGAGCTGACTGAATACATGACGCAGCTCACGAAGACCGATGTGTTCGAGTACATGCGGCCGAACTTCTGGCCGAACACGCCAGACATTCTGCCCTTTGGCCTGCAGACGGGCGGGCGCGATGCCTTCAAGAGCCGCCTGGTCCTGGCGGCAACGCTCTCCTCCAATTACGGTATCTACGGGCCGGCGTTCGAGCTTGGTGAGAACACTCGCTTCAAAGAGGGCAGCGAAGAATATCTAGAGAGCGAAAAGTACGAGATCAAGCAGTGGGACATCGAATCTCCGCAATCCCTGCGACCGCTGATCCGCACCTTGAACGAGGCGCGTCGCGCGCACCCAGCACTGCAGCGCAATGAACATCTCGTCTTTCACCCGGCCGACAATCCGTTAATCATCGCCTATTCAAAGGCGCTGGCCGACGGTTCGGATGTGGTGCTGACGATCGTCAATCTCGATCCATTCCATGTGCAGACCAGCTTTGTGCACCTCGATCTTGCTGCGCTCGGCCTGACGGCGGGGGTTGCTTACCAGGTCACCGACCTGCTCTCGGGCGCCTCCTACTCCTGGCAGGGCGTTCACAATTATGTTGAACTGCGACCGTCGGCGATTCCAGCGCACGTCTTCGCAATCCGCAGATAACTGCATCGAACAAAACTGCCCGCCGGACCTTAGCGAGGGCAGGGAAGAAGGGGCTTTTGAAACAAACCGGCAGCACGAGCGATCCGCAGTGGTTCAAGGACGCCGTCATCTATGAACTACACGTGCGCGCCTTCTTCGATAGCAACAATGATGGCATCGGGGACTTTCCTGGCCTCATGCAGAAGCTGGACTACGTGCAGGACCTGGGCGTTACGTGCCTATGGCTGCTGCCATTTTTCCCGTCGCCGCTGCGCGACGATGGCTACGACATCGCGGACTACAAGAACGTCAATCCCAGCTACGGCACTCTTGAAGATTTTCAGAGCTTCCTCAATGCTGCGCACGATCGCAATATCCAGGTCATGGTGGAGCTGGTGGTCAATCACACCTCCGACCAGCATCCGTGGTTTGAGCGTGCGCGTCGCGCGCCGCGTGGATCGGCCGAGCGGAACTTCTATGTGTGGAGCGATACAGACGAGCTCTACAAAGATGCGCGCATCATCTTCACCGACACGGAAAAGTCCAACTGGACCTGGGACCCGGTCGCCGAGCAGTACTACTGGCATCGCTTTTTCTCGCATCAGCCTGACCTGAACTACGACAATCCGCATGTCCTGGAAGAGGTGCTGGATGTCATGCGCTTCTGGCTCGACATGGGTGTCGATGGGCTGCGCGTCGACGCAATTCCATACCTCGTGGAACGCGATGGCACCAGCTGCGAAAACCTGCCCGAAACGCATGAGGTGATGAAGAAAATCCGCGCTGCCATCGACGAGGGCTACGAGGGCCGGCTCATTCTGGCCGAGGCCAACCAGTGGCCGGCCGATGTGCGCCCCTACTTCGGCGACGGCGACGAGTGCCACATGGCCTTTCACTTTCCGCTGATGCCGCGCATGTACATGGCGCTGCGCCAGGAAGACGCCCTGCCGATCACCGAGATCATGGCGCAGACGCCGGACATTCCGGAGACCTGCCAGTGGGGGCTCTTCCTCCGCAATCACGATGAGCTCACGCTCGAAATGGTCAGCGACGAAGAGCGGGACTACATGTACTTCGCGTATAGCGCCGATCCGCGCATGCGCATCAACATCGGCATTCGTCGCCGCCTTGCGCCGCTGGTCGACAACAATCGCCGGCGCATCGAGCTGCTGAACAGCCTGCTCTTCTCTTTCCCGGGAACGCCGATCCTCTATTACGGCGACGAGATCGGGATGGGAGACAACATCTACCTTGGCGATCGCAACGGCGTGCGCACGCCGATGCAGTGGACCGCGGATCGCAATGCAGGCTTCAGCCGCGCCGTTCCTGCAAAGCTCTACTCTCCCGTGGTCATGGATCCGGTGTGGGGCTACGAGGCGATCAATGTGGAGGCGCAGCAGAGTGACCCGTCCAGCCTGCTGAGCTGGATGCGCAACATGATCGCGCTGCGCAAGCTGTTCCGCGTATTCGGTCGCGGCACATTGAAGTTTCTCCATCCCGCAAACCGCAAGGTGCTGGCTTATGTGCGAGAGTCCGGCGACGAGCGCGTGCTTTGCGTGGCCAATCTGTCACGCTTTCCGCAGCCTGCACAGCTTGATTTGTCTGAATATGCTGGGCTGATCCCGGTCGAGATGCTGGGCTACGTGGAGTTCCCAAAAATCGATCGCAGCCCCTATGCGATCACGCTGAACCAGTATGGCTTTCTCTGGCTCGAGTTGCAGGGGCAACTTGCTCCGGACGAGCCCGAGCAGATGCAGAATGGCTCGCTCACGGTCCAGCATGCGACCGATTGGGCCACTGTGCTGAGCGGCACCGGGCTCGAGCGGCTGGAGCAGGAGTGGCTTCCGGCGTTCCTGCCGAAGCAGCGCTGGTTCGGTGGCAAGTCCCGGCAGATTGCCACGACAGCGGTTGCAGACTGGGGCCTGCTCGGTTGCCTGGCCCTGGCGCTCATTGAGGTGACGTACGCCGGCGGCGATCGCGAAACGTACTTCGTTCCGCTCTCGATCAGTCTCGGTACAGCAGGTGAAGCGATCGCGCGGAACGCGGCTGTGGCGGTGCTTTCCACATTGCAGACGCCGGACGGACCGGGCACGCTGCACGACGCATTATTCGACCGGGAAGCCGGTCCCGAACTACTAACGTTGCTTGGCAGTGCGGGCCAGATCCGGATGCAGCGCGGCACGCTGCGCGGCCTGCCTAGCGCGCGCTTCGCCGATCTGCGCGGTGCAGAGCCGATCGAAGCGCGGCGTGGTTCGGCGGAGCAGAGCAACACTTCGCTGATCTTCGGCAGCCGTCTTATCCTCAAAGTCTTCCGCCGCATGCAGGCGGGTCCCAATCCGGACATCGAGATTGGCCGCTACTTGACCGAGCACACCGGCTTCCGCGCGATCGCTCCTTTCGGAGGTGCGCTCGAATACGTGCCCGACGGAGATGCTGCCACGGCGGCGACCGGCTCGGCCCTCGGTCTGCTGCAGGGTCTGATAGCGAATGAGGGCGATGGCTGGGAGTGGTCGCTTGAGGAACTCCAACGCTACTTTGAAGAGGTTGCCGTTACACCGTTTCCTGCAGAGCACCAGCTTCCCACTCAGGTCTCACTGACTGAACTCAGTGACCAGCCTGATTCGGAATGGACGCGCGAGCGCATCGGACCATATCTCGAAGCGGCTGCACTGCTGGGCCGGAGGACGGCCGAGATGCATCTCGCACTGGGACAGCCAACGAGCGATCTTGCGTTTGCGCCGGAGCCAATGACGCAGTCCGATCTCGACCAACTACGGCTGGACCTGCAGGAGCACGCCAGTGCCGCGTTCGATGCTCTGCGGCAGAGTCTGTCGCGTCTGCCGTCGGATGTGGAAGAGATGAGCGGACTGGTGTTAAGCCGTCGCCGGCGCGTGCATGATCGGCTGGGCAGTGTCGCTACGCTCGCCTCGGCCGGGCTGCGGACACGTGTCCACGGTGACTACCATCTTGGACAGGTGCTGCGCACGCGCGGCGACTTCGTCCTGCTCGACTTCGAAGGAGAGCCGGCGCGACCGCTTACCGAACGACGCTTAAAGCAGTCTCCGATGAAGGATGTCGCCGGCATGCTGCGCTCCTTCAGCTACGCGGCTTATACCGGGCTAATGCGCGTCCTGACGCGGCATCCCGGGGATGCCGAGCGGCTCGAACCGTGGGCGCGTCTATGGGAGTCTGCTGCGAGCGTGTCGTTTCTGCGCGCATACCGGCTCACGGTGCGGGCTGCGGATACGACGCCCCTGGTGCCCGTGAGCGCAGAGAACTTTGAATCATTGCTCGAGATTTACATGCTCGATAAGGCGCTGTACGAACTGGTGTATGAGTTGAACAATCGGGCGGCATGGGTGCGCATCCCGCTGACCGGGATACTCGCGCTGCCGCTGCTGTGAGCATCGCCACCGGGGAAGGCAACGCAGGAAGCAGGCCTATGGCAAAGCTGGAGGTCGAACAGGCGAGGGGCGGCGCAGTGGTGGAAAGCCCGCCCGCCCCCGCCTTTGTAGTGGGACTGCCCGGGCTGGTCGATGTGCAGCAGGTGCGCACCATCGCTACCCAGTGGAGCGGGACCGGACAGCGCGTTGCGGTGATCTATCCGGCGATGCCTGGTGTCCGGGACGCGCACGAGTCGGTCGATCAGGCGAGCTATGTGCAGCTCATCGCGCGCGACATCCCGCCCAGCGCCCTGGGATCCACGCCCTGGCTCGGGGCGCCCGCGGTCTACGGCGCGCTGCTGGCGGAGGCAGAGACACTGCGCGCGCAGGCAGCGGTGATCCTGGGCCCGGACCTCGCCGCGTTCACACCCGCCGCAGTCGATGCGCTCGTCTATCCTATCCGGTCTGGCCAGTGCGATTTGGCACTGCCCATGTATCGCGCGGGCCGCTTCGAGGGCCTGTTGAATCAGGCGATCCTCGCACCGATCACACGCGCTCTCTACGGTCGCCGCGTCCATTACCCGCTTGCTCAGGACTTCGCTGTGTCTGCCGCATTCGCGCCGGAGCTGCGTGCTGGTACGACCGCAGCTGCCGCCAGCCAGGGCCTGCTCTGGCCATCGGTGCAGGCTGTGCTGCGCGATCGCAAGATCTGTCAGGTGCACCTGCCAGTGCGGCACGAATCCGTCGTTACGGGTGTGGATCTGAGCACCATCCTGCAGCAGGTAATCGCGCCCCTGTTCGTGGATATCGAGCGGCATGCCAGTGTGTGGCAGCGCATTCGCGGATCGTCTGCGACGCTTGAGACGGGCACGGATTCAGTGATTGCGGGCGACACGCAGGCGGAGAATGCGCCGGACCCCAATCCGATGATCGAGGCTTTCCAGAACGGACAGCGTAATCTGCACGAGCTCTGGTCCCTTGTGTTGCCTCCGGTGGCTCTGCTGGAACTGAAACGGCTCAGCCGTCAGCCGCGCGAGAGCTTCCGCATGCCGGATGACGTGTGGGCGCGCATCGTGTACGACTTTGCGCTGGCGTTCCGGTTACGCGTGCTGAGTCGAGGTCACCTGCTCGGTGCCATGGCCCCGCTTTACTTGGGATGGGTGGGTTCGCGCGTGCTCGAATTGCAAAGCGCTGTGACCGTGAGCACACGTCAGGAACAGCTCGAGCGCGCCTTCGAGCAGAACAAGCCATACCTGGTGCAGCGCTGGCGCTGGCCGGACCGCTTCAATCCATAGCAGCCGCACGACGCGACGAGAAGGGAACGGCACGGAGGCCGCCTATGTGGAATCAAGTTGGCTCAACGCTCAGCAACTCTATGGCGCAGGCACTCGGACGGTTTGCTGCGCTGCTGCCGGGCATTCTCGCGTTCCTGCTTGCAGTCGTGCTGTTCTCATTGTTGGGCTGGGGGCTGGCCTGGCTGGTGCGACGCATCCTGCTCGCGACGCGGTTTGACCAGCGCCTCGGACGCGGCACGGAAGCGGTGACCGAGTGGTCGCCGAGCCAGACGCCATCGAGTCTGGTCGCACAACTGGTCTTTTGGACCTTCGTCGTGATCGGCGTCGCCGTCGGTGCGGACGCCTTCGGCGCATCGTCGAACTCGCGCATTGCGGAGGGGCTGCTCGCTTATCTTCCCAAGCTGATCGGTGCTGCCGTCATCCTGCTGGTCGGCACGATCGTTGCGCGCTTCCTGTCACGTGGTGTGCTCATCAGCTCTGTCAACATGAACCTGCAGTATGCCCGCTTTCTCAGTCTCGGCGTGAAGTGGCTGGTGTTGGTCCTGACCGCCGCGATGGCGCTGGATCACCTGCGCATTGGTACCGCGATCGTGGATCTGGCCTTCGGCATTCTCTTTGGCGGCATTGTGTTGTCGCTTGCGTTGTCCGTTGGGCTCGGGTCGCGCGATCTGGTCAGCCGTTCTCTGGAGCGTGAGACGACGCGTGCCGCAGTGCCCCCCGCCCCGGTCCACGAAGAAGAGCTGCGGCACTTCTAGTTCCGCTGCTAAGCCTAGCTGTGACCCAGCACCGGATGCGGCTCGTAGGGCTCTGCGAGCGAACGAAGTTCTTCCGGCGTCAGCTCCACGTCGAGCGCGTGAATCGCATCGTCGAGATGCGAGAGCTTGCTCGCACCAATGATCGGTGCGCTCACGCCCGGTTGGGCCAGCACCCACGCAAGCGCCACCTGCGCACTGTTCACGCCGCGCCGCTCCGCAATCTGCGAGACACGGTCGACCACGGTGTAATCGGAATCGCGATAGTAGAGGCCGTGCGCATAATCATCCGTACGGGCGCGCACCGTCTCGCTCTTGCCGTCGCCGCGCTTGCGGCTGCCGGTCAGGAAGCCACGCGCCAGTGGACTCCAGGGGATCAGCCCGACCTTCTCCGCACGGCAGAGCGGAATCATCTCGCGCTCCTCCTCGCGATACACCAGGTTGTAGTGATTCTGCATGGTGACGAAGCGTGCCAGGCCGTTCTGGCGGGAGAACTCGAGCATCTTCAAAAACTGCCACGCGTACATCGACGACGCGCCAATGTACAGCGCCTTGCCCGCGCGCACCACCGCATCGAGCGCCTCCATCGTCTCCTCGATCGGTGTCTCCGGGTCGAAGCGATGGATCTGGTACAGGTCGACGTAGTCCGTGCCCAGCCGCCGCAGGCTGGCGTCGATCGAATGCATGATGTGTTTGCGTGACAGCCCGCGATCGTTCGGGTCGTCGCTCATCTTGTTGAACACCTTGGTAGCGATTACCAGCTTCTCGCGGCCTGGGCCAAAGGTGCGCAGCGCCTTGCCGGTGGTCTCCTCACTGCGGCCCACCGAATACATGTCGGCTGTGTCGAAGAAATTGATGCCTGCCTCGATCGCATGACGGAAGAACGGCATCGACTCTTCTTCCTCGAGCACCCACTCGCGCCACTGTTTGGAGCCATACGTCATCGCGCCCAGACAGATGCGTGACACTTTTGTTCCCGTCGAACCGAGGTTCACATATTTCATCTTCAACTCCTCCCTGTTGGATTCATCGTATGGTCGACTGATTCGTTGACGTGCAAGAATGGCCGGTCGGTACAAACGAATCAACCAGCCGTTCTGTCGACCTTTCCTGGAGTGTGACCCTGATGCAGCGTGCAACGAATGAGGAACACCTCGGCACCGGAACTGAGCCCGGGGAGTACCACTTTGTCTCCATCGCCAGGCCAGTCGGGCTGCACCCGGTGGAGATCACGATTGACGGCGCTCCCTTCCGTGCCGAGCAGGGCGAGTGGCTGGTGGACAGCATCACGCGCTCCGGGCGGGAAGTGCCGCACGTCTGCTACCACCCGCAGATGGGACCGATCCAAACTTGCGACACCTGCATGATCGAGGTGGATGGAAAACTGGTGCGTGCGTGTGCGACAAGGGCCGCTGCCGGACAGACCGTGGCGACCGAGAGCGCGCGCGCCACGGCTGCCCAGAAGGAGGCGTTTGACGTCATCCTGGGCAACCACATGCTCTACTGCACAGTCTGCGACAACAACAATGGCAATTGCGAGGTGCACAATACCACCGCGCTGCTGAAGGTGGAGCATCAGGAGCATCCGTACAAACCAAAGCCATACGACTGCGACTTCACAAATCCCTTCTACCGCTACGACCCGGATCAGTGCATTCTGTGTGGCCGCTGCGTGGAGGCCTGCCAGGATGTGCAGGTAAACGAGACGATCTCGATCGACTGGGAGCTGCCGATTCCCCGCGTGGTGTGGGATGGCGGGCACCCCATCGGCGGGTCAAGCTGCGTGAGTTGCGGACATTGCATCACCGTGTGTCCGTGCAACGCGCTCATGGAAAAGTCCATGCTCGGCGAGGCCGGCTATCTCACGAAGTGGCCGAAGAAGGCCATCGACAAGATGATCGACCTGGTGAAAGATGTCGAGCCGGAGATGGGATATGGACCCATCCTGCAGGTTTCGGAGACCGAAGCTGCAATGCGGCTTGCAGATCGCGTCAAGAAGACAAAGACCGTCTGCACCTACTGTGGGGTCGGGTGCAGCTTCGAGATCTGGACTAAGGATCGCCACATCCTCAAGGTGGAGCCGACGCATGGGCCGGCGAACGGCATCTCGACCTGCGTGAAGGGCAAGTTCGGTTGGGACTACGTCAATCACCCTGACCGGCTGCGTCGCCCGCTCATTCGTCAAGGCAATGACTTTCGCGAAGCGAGCTGGGAGGAAGCGCTCGCCCTGGTTGCGCGCAAGCTCGGCGAGTACAAGCAGACCTACGGGCCGGACTCGATCGGTGTGATCGCCTCCTCGAAGTGCACCAACGAGGACAGCTTCCTGATGCAGAAGTTCGCCCGCGCTGTGATCGGCACGAACAACACGGACAACTGCTCCCGGTATTGCCAGTCACCAGCCACCATGGGGCTGTGGCGCACGGTTGGCTATGGCGGCGACTCCGGATCGATTGCCGATATCGAAAAGGCCGACCTCGTCATCATCATCGGCAGCAACACGGCTGAGTCGCACCCCGTGCTTGCCACGCGTGTGAAGCGTGCGCACAAGCTGCGCGGCCAGCGCCTGATTGTCAGCGACCTGCGCGAGCACGAGATGGCACGTCGCGCGGACATCTTCATCTGCCCCGAGCCCAGCACCGACATCATCTGGCTCTCCGCGGTAAGCAAGTACCTGCTCGACAACGGCCTCGCCCAAACAGAATTTCTGCACACCTGGGTCAACGGACTCGACAAGTACCGCGAGAGCCTTGCGCCGTTCACAATGGAGTTCGCTGAAAAGCGCTGCGGCATTCCGAAGGAGCGGCTGATTGAGATCGCGCACGAGATCGCGCGATCAAAGGGCACCTGCATCCTCTGGGCCATGGGCATCACGCAGCACTGCTCGGGATCGGATAACTCGACGGCTATCTCGAACCTGCTGCTGGTCAGCGGCAACTACATGCGGCCAGGCACCGGCGCGTATCCGCTGCGCGGACACAACAACGTGCAGGGCGCGAGCGACATGGGCGCGATGCCGCAGTTCCTAGTCGGCTACGACAAGTTGGCGGATGACGAGGCCCGTGCTCGCTACGAGAAGATCTGGGGCGTAGCGCTTCACGCGGAAAAGGGCCTCGACAACCACGAGATGGTCGATGCGGTGTACGACGGCAAGCTGAAGGCGGTCTATCTGGCGGGCGAAGACATGATTAGCGCCGATGCGGACGCAAACCGCGTTGCTGGCGCGTTTGAGAAGCTCGACTTCTTCGTCGTCCAGGACATCTTCTTCACAGAAACGTGTCGCTATGCCGACGTTGTTCTTCCCGCCGCGCCCGCACTGGAGAAGGACGGAACCTTCACCAATACGGAGCGCCGCATCCAGCGGCTCTATGAGGTCTTCGAACCGCTCGGCGAGAGCATGGCGGACTGGCGCATCACGATGGAATTGGCCAACCGTATGGGCGCAGGTTGGACTTACAAGCATCCGGCCGACATCATGGCCGAGGTCGCGTCGCTCTCTCCGCTATTTGCTGGCGTCACTTACGATCGACTCGCTGGGTTCAGCACGTTGCAGTGGCCGGTAGCCGTCGACGGTTCGGATCAGCCGCTGCTCTACACGAAGAACTTCCACTTCGATGACGGCAAGGCCCGCCTCTATCCGCTGGAGTGGATGGAGCCCTCCGATCAGCAGGATGAGCAGTATGACATCCACCTCAACAACGGCCGCCTGCTCGAGCACTTCCACGAAGGCAACATGACACTGCGTGTCCCCGGGATTCACGAGGAAACGCCGCATCGTTTCCTCGAGGTCTCGCCCGAACTCGCCAAGGAACGTGGCATCCAGAACGGCACATGGATCGACGTGATCTCGCGCACCGGCAAGGTTCGCGTGCAGGCCTTGATCACCGATCGCGTGCACGGCAAGCAGGTCTATCTCCCGCTCACTTCGTCAGAGGGCCCGGTCAACGTCCTCACTGGCAGTGAGGTCGACAAGGACGTGCACACGCCGGCCTACAAGGAGGCGTCCGTCAAGCTCGAGGTTCTGCCGTACCACGGCGACAATCCGCTGAAGCCGCTGAATTTCCGCTACTCCGGTAAGCCCACGCCGCAGCATGGTGTAGAGGTGGAGCGCAAGTGGAAGCGCTCCGATTACCGCATGCCGGGACAGCCGCCGTCCCTGGTTCAGATCCACACGAGCGGAAACGCAGCCAAGCACTGACGAAGAGGAGACTGAGATGGCGAAGGCTGTTGGATACCGTGTTTACACTCCGGCGGACGCGCGGGAAGACTTGAAGCGCAAGATCGATGACGCATCCGCAGATCATGCAAAGGCGGTGCTTGCTGCGTATGACCTGTTGGAGCAGGCGCACCGCAGCGGCACACTGGAGTTGCTGCGCGGCCTGATCGCTGCACAGGATGCGGTCATCAATCACGTGGCGGACGTCATCAGCCAGCCGGTGATGGTGAATGCGCTGCGTAACCTGCTGGTCGTGGGCAAGCTCCTCGGCAGCATCAATCCTGACCTGCTCGAAGCAGCCATCAATGGCAGCGAAGAGCAGGGGCGTCGCGGCGCTCCATCCGTATTTTCACTATTGGGGCAAGTCAGCAGCGGCGACGCTCGCCGTGGGCTGAATGTCGCAATGGGCCTGCTCAGTGCTCTCGGTGCGGCAGCTTCGAGCACGCCAGATCGCCGCGCCACTTAACAGTCTGCGCTACGCGATGCTGACCTCGGTGTAGGTGCCCATGACATCGCGAAGCGCCGCGCAGATCTCGCCAACGGTCGCATAGGCGCGCACGCAGTCCAGGATCAGCGGCATCGTGTTGGCGCTCGACAGCGACCCGCGCGTGGCTGTCGGCTCCTGCATCGCTGCTTTGCGAAGTGCATCCAGCGTGCGGTCAACCTCCGCGTGCGAGCGCCGTGCGCGCAACTCACGCAATTTCTGCGTCTGCTGGATACGTGCCTCCTCGCCGATGTAGAGGATCTCCTGAGGCGTCTCGTCGATCGCGTACTCATTCACCCCGACGATGACCTTCTCTTTCGTTTCCACCGCGCGCTGGTAGACGTAGCTGGCCTCGGCAATCTCCTTCTGCGGAAACCCAAACTCGATGGCCTTCACCATGCCGCCCATCGCATCCAGCTTGCCGAAGTACTCGAACGTGCCGTCCTCCATGTTGCGCGTCAGCCGCTCGACGAAATACGACCCGCCCAGCGGGTCAACCGTGTTCGCTACTCCGGACTCATAGGCCAGAATCTGTTGCGTGCGCAGCGCGATGCGGGCGGCGTCTTCCGTGGGAAGCGCAAGCGCCTCATCGAAGCCGTCCGTGTGCAGCGACTGTGTGCCACCCAGTACGGCGGCGAGCGCCTGAAGGGCGACACGGGCGATGTTGTTTTTCGGTTGCTGCGCGGTCAGCGAAACTCCCGCAGTTTGCGTGTGAAACCGCATCCATGTGGAGCGCGGGCTCTTCGCCCCAAAGCGCTCCGTCATGGTGCGATACCAGACGCCACGCGCCGCGCGGAACTTCGCGATCTCCTCGAAGAAATCGTTGTGTGAGTTGAAGAAAAACGAAAGCCGCGGCGCGAAATCATCGATGGCCAGTCCTCGGCGCAGCGCCCATTCCACATACTCCACGCCGTCATACAGCGTGAATGCAAGCTCCTGCAGCGCTGTGGAGCCGGCCTCGCGAATGTGATATCCGGAGATCGAGATCGGGTTGAACCGGGGTGTGAACAGCGAGGCAAATTCGAAGGTATCGATGACCAGCCGCATCGAAGGCGCGGGTGGGTAGATGTACTCCTTCTGCGCGATGTACTCCTTCAGAATGTCGTTCTGCAGCGTGCCGGAGATCTTCTTCCAGTCCGCACCCTGCTTCTCAGCCACCGCCAGGTACATGGCCCAAAGCACGGATGCGGGCGAGTTGATCGTCATCGAGACGGTGACTTTTTCCAGATCGATGCCGGAGAACAGGATCTCCATATCTTCGAGCGAGTCGATCGCGACACCGCACTTGCCGACTTCGCCCTCGCTCTCTGGCGCGTCTGAGTCGTAGCCCATCAGCGTCGGCAGATCGAACGCGACGGAGAGGCCATCGCCACCCTGCGCCAGCAGATATTTGTAACGCTGGTTGGTCTCTTCTGCGGTTGCGAAACCGGAGAACTGCCGCATGGTCCAGAGCTTGCCGCGGTATCCAGTGGGATGAATCCCCCGCGTATACGGCGCTTGCCCGGGCAGCGGAAGAGAGAAGTTCGCCGGCAGATCGGCTTCGGTGTACAGCCGGTCGATGGGCATGCCGGAGATGGTGGTGAACCGGGCAGTCCCGTCGGCGTCTACGTTAATGCCGGTGCGCGCTCCGATGGGCCGCTCAGGCGTCTTGGCGAGTGCCGGTTCCAGTACCGACTCGTTCCAGGCGTGCTCAGCAGCCGAGACGGGACGCTCTTTCGATGGAACAGCAGTTGCCTGATCAGACATGCACCACTCCTCGTTCGCAGAATGACGCTGGCGGCCCGGGATCTGATCTCGCCGGCGCCGCACCTTCCGCAAAACCCACAAGCCTAGAAGATGCCGGCTATCCCGGGCAAGCTGCCGTCACAGGATGCTGACCGCGCGTGCGGCGAGCAGGACCACGGTTGCCAGCGAGATGCTGGCTTGCACCATCATCAGGAGTTTCGCCCATCGTGAAAGGACAGGCACGTCGCTGGGAGAGAAGGCAGTGCTGGTATTGAACGCGAGGAACAGGTAGTCCACGAATCCGGGACGCCACCCCCGCACCGGCGACTCCGGATCGCCCGGATCCATGGTCATCTGAGGAAAGAGGAACGCGCCCTCGCTGTGGAACGCGCGCCGGTCCCGTGCGTTCGGGCCGCCCGCGTCCAGCCGCCAGTACCAGGATGCGAAGACCAGGACATTGCCCAGCCAGAGAACGGTGGTCGAAAGGAGCAACTGCGTCGGACCCAACGTGTGCCGGGGAAGGGTGTAGATCAGCAGCGTGAGCGACCAGATCGTATCCGCGGTAACGACACAGATGGTTGCGAGTCCCAGCCAGTGGTTGAGCGCTGGCTTTTGCATGCGCCGCGCCAGCAGGGTAGGGATAATCAGTGCCGTGATCAGCACCAGCGGCACCCAGCCAGGGCTGCCCGCCAAAGAGCGCGGCAGCGCAAGGCGCAGGCCCGCGATGGCGAACAATGCGATCACCGCGGGCCACCGTGCCTCCGGTTCCGGTGCGGGAATCGTCGACTCGACCAAAGGTTCGCTCACCGGAGCACGTCCTCGTCATCGTCATCGCCGATCGGCATCCCCGGCGGAGCCTGGGCGGGCGGTGCTGGCGTGAATTTCTCCGGCTCGCGCTCGAAGCTGCTGATCCGCGCAGCGGCTGCTTCCCGCATGGCCGCATCGGCGGTGCTGGTTGTGGCCGCATGCTGAAGCCAGGTGCGCAACTCGAGCGCTTTCTGCCGCGCAACGGCGCGTGCCTCCGCCGAGGCCGCCGGGTTTGCCGCCAGCCCGAGCAGATGCTCGAGCATTGTTGCTTCGACGGCATGCTGCGTTGCAGATCTGGCCGCATCCGCACGCGGCCTCTTCCACGTTGCAGTGACAGTGGCATCGATCATGTCGCCCAGCCCGGGCTGCGCCGTGTTGCTGGCATGCTGCTGGACCAGCCGCGTTGCCCGCGCCGGATTGAACAGGAGTGTAAGCGTCAGGTCGGCTGCGCTTGCAGCCGCATCGACAGGATCAAATGTGAGCCCAGTGCGTGCAGGAAACGACTCACGCGTGCGTGGATATCCGGGAGCCCGCGGCGGCAGCACTTTGAGCAGGGATGAGGGCAGAGTTAGGGTCTCGGGCGAGAGCGTCGCCAGCACCGCGGTGAGCGCGCGACGTTGGTCGGCTGCGCTGACCGGATCAGAAATGCGCTGCCCGTCGCCACGTAACGCGTATCGATAATCGACACCACCGATAGATTTGGCTGCAGCCTCCGTCTGATAGCGATGCAGCAGGTAGAGCGGCACCAGCGTGTCTTCGAGTTCCGACACCGGTTGGCCCTGCGGGATTGCTGCTTCGCCAAAGCGCGCGAGCGCTGCCTTGCGCAGCGTAAGAACGCGATCCAGCTCCGCTACGGGATCGACCCCGTTGTCCCACAGATGCGCGAACGGATGCGCACTCCCCAGCGGCCGCGCGTCTTCGTCGGTAATGAAATAGAGCCCCCGCTTTTGTGCGTTCGCGAGTACGGCGTCCAGCGCTGCGTGTTCGTCTGTGCCAGGCGCAAACTGCGTGTAGCCGTAGGTGATCGCGGCTTTGTCCCAGGCACCTATACCGACTGAGTAGGCATGCGACAGATCGGGCCGCCCATCCGCGCCCAGTTCAACCATCGGGTGCGGGTAGTCCATCACGGATGTGCCCTGCGCAATCGCGGAGGCTGCGAAATTGTGCGCCAGTCCCAGCGTGTGGCCCACCTCGTGTGCGGCGAGTTGACGAAGGCGCGCGAGCACCATTTGCTCGATCGCCCCGGGCGGCGTTTTGCCATCGTAGGGTGCCAGCAGTGCTTCCGCGATGAGATAGTCCTGCCGCGCACGCAAGGAGCCAAGCGTCACCTGTCCTTTGATGATCTCGCCGGTGCGCGGATCGGTGACGCCTTCACCATAGGACCAGCCACGAGTCGAGCGATGCACCCACTGGATGATGTTGTAGCGGGCATCCATCGGGTCTGCGCCCTCCGGCAGCAGCTCCACGCGGAAAGCATTGCGGTAGCCGGCTGCTTCGAAGGCCTGGTTCCACCAACGTGCACCCTCAAGCAGGGCGGTGCGGATTGGCTCCGGTGCGCCGCGATCTACGTAGTAGACAATCGGCTCGACAGGCTCACTGATCGCTGCGTTCGGATCCTTCTTGATCAGCCGGTGACGCGTGATCAGTCGGACATCGATTGGTTGCCCCAGCGCGGCGGAGTAGTCGCGATACATGGTCGGGAAGTAGCCCGCACGCGGATCAAACGCACGCGGCTGGTACCCGGGGCCGGGCAGTTCCACAAATGAGAGCTGCTGCCGCAGCGTGACCGCATGCGCATCCGGTGTCACAGTCGAGACGAACGACTCCGGTACGGGCCTGTCCGTAGTGAAGGTGAGCATCGCCGGAATCTCGGTATTGCGGGGGAAATCTTTCAGCTCATCCGGTACGAGCGCGCTGCGTTGCTCGTCGAATTTGTAACTGCCCTGCTTTACATCGTTGATCTGTTCGGCGAGGTGCAGATTATCCGCCATGCAGAACTCGGTCGCATCCACCAGCACAGCGTCTTTGTCCTCAGCTTCAATACGGAAGGCCGCCAGTACCGACTCGGCAAACGACTGGCGAACCGCGAGCCGCGCGTCTGGATTGGCGGCAGAGGAGCGATAGTCCAGGTTCGGCTCGATCATCAGCAGCTTCGGACCGGAGCGCGCAAAGTGCACGACATGGTGCGCAATGAGCTTGCCGCGATCGAGTCCGATGTCGTTCGACCCCAGTCCGTAGGGCAGAGATCCGATCAGCAGGAAGTCGGTGTCCAGTTTGCGAATCGTGAGGTAAAGCTTGCCCGCGTGCCCGTCATAGTCGATCGGGAAAAGGCCGTCTAGATGACGCATGCCTGCGGTGCGCTCAGCGATGCTCTTCGCGGGCGCCTCTGCGGCGCGCACCCCAGGAGTTGAGAGAAGGGAAGTGAGGCAGAGAGCCAGGGCAGCGGTTCGCACGCGGAGCATGGCCTTCACCATACAGCACACGCGTTCGAGCTCAGTGCCCGGTCTGCGCCTGCTCCCAGGCCTTGGCGTACTTCCAGCTCACGTAACAGGAGTGGTACAGGTGCAGCAGCAGACCCTCGCGTCCATCAAGAAAGCCGAGCCGGAATCCGTAGTTGTAGAGAAACGTCGCGAGCGGATTCAGCAGCACGCCATCGACGAAGCCGAACCAGCTCCCTCCAGTGCGTCCGCGGCTGACAGCAATCTCGGCGCCGAGCGTGCTGTAGCGCTCCACGTGTTCGAGATACGAAGTCAACGATGGATAGGCGTGATGCACCAGGTCGCCTTCGAGCTTTGCCACTGGGCAGTTGGTGGAGAGCGTCTCGTGCACCGGTGTCTCGCGGAAACGTGCCATGCCCCTGCGAAACAGGCGCAGCTTGCGATCCGGATAGTAGCCGCCATGACGCATCCAGCGGCTGAGGAAGTAGTTTTGCCGGGCGATCGCATATACAGTGTCGGACGGCGGTGCCGCGAGCACGCGCTGTATCGATGCGGTCAGCTCCTGGCTCACTATCTCGTCCGCGTCCAGCGACAGAACCCACTCGCTGCTGCATAAGTCGAGCGCCCGGTTCTTCTGTGCTGCGAAACCGCGCCATCGTTCGCAGACAAACCGCGCTCGGTGAGCCGCAGCGATGGCAGCTGTTCCGTCCGTGGAGCCCGAGTCGAGCACCACGCGCTCGTCTGCCCAGGCAACGCTGGCCAGCGTGCGGTCGAGGTTCGCTTCCTCGTTCAGCGTGATGATGGCAACGGATAGCGTGGCGCGGCGGGTGGGATCCATCCACGTGGATCTTACGTCAGCGAGATCTCCGGATCGCCGAGGTGCTCCTGGATGGTTCGCTCCACCACCTTCGAGAGCGTCTCGCCGGTCTTTGGCAGCACGAAGGCGGCCGCCTGGTCCGACCAATCCAGCTTGAAGGACGTCGAGAGTGCGGAGATCCAGATCTGTCGCACGGGTGTGTTCGGAGTCACCACGAACTTCGCCGGCGGCTCGTCAAACACGATGTTGAGCACGCCATTCTGCTCCTCGGCTTCAAACTCGCTCTGCTCCTCGGCGCGGATCAGGCTGCGCTTCAGACTTTCAAGAGCGGCATCGGCATGGCGGCGGAACGTGGCTTCGTCGAGCATGGCTCAAGTGTAGCGTGCGGGGAGGGCCGAGGCAGTTCGCCCTAGTTCAGCCGTTGTAGCCGCGCGATCAGCTTTTCCGCCAGGCTCTCACCGCTTTCGGACCACAGCAGCCGGCTCGAGACGGCGAGATTGTTCTGGATCGCCTGGGTTGCATCCACCAGCTTCTGCACATTCTGCTGGACCCGCTGCGCGCTCTCCGGCGCGAGCGTCACATCTTCCTGCAGAAAAGGAGTGTCCGGCCCGAAGTCGATGCGCACATGACCATTCTGCTCGTAGCTGCCCTGGTCGAAATCCGGCCCGAAGCCAACCACGCGCAGAGGCCGTGCCTCCTGCCGCCAGACCGGATCCAGTCCGGCCACGTCCTCGGGCGCCCAGAGATCCCAGCGCACCTCGAATTCATACGCGTAGTCGTCGTGCAGCAGCTCCATCGTCTCGGCCACCGCTGGCTCCGGCTCGGCGGCCTGGCCGTCCTCACGCTCGAAACTCCGCTGAAAGACCGGCGCTTCCGCCCAGGAGAGCGGGTATACCGCGGCTGCGGTCACGCCCGATGCGCTGCCGGCGCTCGCGAGCTGGCGCAGAACGCCATTCACGGCCGCTGGCAAAGCCATCAGGCGGAAGTTGGGGAACCACAGGCTCAGATAAAGTTGATCCGCCACCCTTCGATTGTAGTCTTGGAACAGAGGCTCCGGGCAGCGACAGAGTCCTGCGGGAGCACACGAGGAGCTGACCTTGGCCAAGCGGATCACCATCGAGAGACTGCGCGCCTGGGTCCTCGTCTTGGGCGTAGTCCTGGTTGCCGTGATCCTCGGCTTCTTCAGCTACACGCGCTACCGTATTCGTCACTTCGGCCGCGATCTCCCCGGCAAGCTCGGCGTCAACATCCAGCAGGATGCGAACGGGTACACCTTCTCTCGCTCGCAGGGCGGCCACACGCTATTCACGCTGCATGCGTCCCGGCTGGTGCAGTACAAGAGCGGCGGCCGCGCCACGCTGCATGACGTCAGCATCACCTTCTTTGGTAGCGACCACTCGCGTGCCGATCGCGTCTACGGCAGCGACTTCGAATACGATCCCGCCTCGGGGATTGCCCACGCCAAGGGTGTCGTCCATCTGGATGTGCAGGCGCCCGAAGGCACCCACGGCACCTCTGCTGACAACCGCACGATCCATGCCGAGACGAGCGACATGATCTTCGATCAAAAGTCCGGGCAGGCGCGGACGGATGCCCCGGTCACCTTCTCAGTCGCAGACGCGCAGGGATCCGCCACCGGAGCCGTCTATGACTCCACGCCGGGCATGCTCATCCTGCAGCGCGCGGTGCGGTTTCAGGCGACGCTTAGCAAGGGGCCCATGCTTCTGCTTGCCGAGCATGCCGAGTTCAATCGCGGCACGCGGCAGCTCTCGCTCCTCAGGGACGACCTGCGCTACGCCGGCGATCACAACACCTCCGAGCAGGCGATCGTCACCTTCCGCGACAACGGTACCGTCGGACGGATCAACGCCAGCGGTCACGTCAATATGCAGGACGATGCCGGGCGTCAGTTGCACGCCTCCTCCATGGAAGTGATCACGGACGCAAACGGCAATACCCAGCGCGCGATGATGGATGGCGGCCTGCTGTTCTCCGCCACCTCGGGCCCGCACTCGATCCACGGCGACGCGAACAACGGCATCCTGCAGCTCGGTCCGGATGGCGAACTGCGCAGCGTCCAGATGCAGAATGCCGTCACGGTGGTCGATCAGGAAGTGGGGCGCACGGGCGACGCGAGCGGCTCCGTTACGCGTGAAGTGCGTGGGTCGCGTCTTGACATCAACTTTGTCCAGCAGCAGGGCCATGCCATCGCGCAGGACCTGACAGCGTCCGGCGGAGCGGTGCTCAGCGAGCACACCATCTTCACCAAATCGCCCCCGCAGACCACGGTCATGAAGGGCGACGTCATCAAGGCCACGCTTTGGGAGGGTCGCTCACTCGACCGCATGCACGCAGAGGGGAACACCTACCTCAACAACACCAACCCGAGCGGCGTCAGCCAGACCAGCACCGGCGATACGCTCGACATCGCCTTTGCGCGCGAGCCGGACGCCGGACAGAAGCACCGGTTCGAGGACATTCCGCCCAGCATGGTGCAGCGCGCGGTGCAGCACGGGCACGTCAGCATCGTGCAGATCAAGCCCGCGAACGCGCAGCAGAAGCAGCCTTGGCGCAGCCAGGCCACCGCGGACACGGCAACGCTCGACGGGCCGCGGCAGATACTGCACCTGGAGGGCTCACCCCACCTCAGCGATGAGGAGGCCGAGATGACGGCGCAGACACTCGACTTCTACCGCTTGAGTGGCGCGGTCACCGCCGATCACAACGTCAAGGTCACCCTGCGGCAGGAGAACAGCGCCCAGGCCCCGGTGCATGCCATCGCCGAAAAGGTCTTCTTCGACCATGATCGCAATGAGGCGATCCTTTATGGTGCGGCGCGGCCGGCGCTGCTGTGGCAGGCGGCCAACTCGATTGCCGCTCCGCAGATCGTGATTGATCGCCGCGACCAGACCCTCACCACCAGGGGGGGCCGGGTGACCGGCGTCTTTGCCGACCCCGGATCGAAGGCGACCGGGAGTGCCGCCGTAGTGCGCGCAGAGGCGAACACCTTCCGCTACTCGGCACTCGAGCATAAGGGCTCCTTCGACGGAGATATGGTGGCCAGCCAGGCGAGCGGGACCCTGCGTTCGGATTCCGCGGAGATCCTGATGTCGACCGAAAGCGGCGGAGGCCAGGGTGCCACCCGCATCCCCAATCCGCGTGGCTCCCTCGACACGCTCATCTGTCAGGGCAATGTACAGGTGGATCAGGGCGGCCGACGGGGTACCGGAGCGAAGCTCGTCTACACCTCTGCGGATGGGCGCTTCGTGCTTTCGGGGCGCTCCGGCAGTCCGGCGCAGGTGAGTGATCGACTGCACGGAACAGTCTCCGGGGCCTCTTTGATTTTCACCAATCGCGGTGATAGCGTCGAGGTAGAAGGTGGCACTGCGCGCGCCGTGACCGACACTCAGGTGTCCCGGTAGAGCGGCCGGCGAGGAATGTTGCAGAAGCTGCACACTGACGAGATCGTCAAGTCCTATAAGGGCCGCCAGGTCGTTCGCGGCGTCAACCTTGAGATCACCCAGGGTGAGGTCGTCGGGCTGCTCGGCCCAAATGGCGCCGGCAAGACCACGAGCTTCTACATCATCGTCGGGCTGATCGCGCCGGATGCCGGACGCGTGCTCGTCGATACGACCGACATCTCCCGGGTGCCGATGTATCTGCGCGCCCGTCAGTTCGGGATCAGTTATCTGCCGCAGGAGCCTTCGATCTTCCGCAAGCTCTCCGTTGAGGAAAACATTCTCGCGGTGCTGGAGGCGCAGGCCATTTCGTGGGAGATGCGCCGCACCCGGGCAGAGAAGCTGATCGATCAGCTCAACCTCGGTCACATCCGCAAAACACGCGGTTATGCCTTATCCGGTGGCGAGCGCCGACGGGTAGAGATTGCGCGCTGCCTCTGCATCCAGCCCTCGTTCATCCTGCTCGATGAGCCATTTTCCGGCATCGACCCCATTGCTGTGCTCGACCTGCAGGAGATCATCTTTGATCTGAAGGCCAGCGGCATCGGCGTCCTGATCACCGATCACAATGTGCGCGAAACCCTGTCAGTGACCGACCGGGCGTACATCATCAATGAGGGAAAGATCTTCCGGACCGGCACACCGGACGAACTCGGCCGTGATCCCGAGGTCCGCCGGGTGTACCTGGGCGAAGGCTTCTCCCTCTAGCTGATTCTCTCGTTTGGGCGATCTGGCCAATACCGAGACTCGGGTAAGGGCCGTGGACCTATCGTGTCATTACCAGCGGCGCGCGCCCGGCAAGCAGGGGATGCAACGCGCGCCCACAGCCTGTAAGCTTAGGGCGTTCCCCCCACCCATCAGCCGTAGGTGCCCATGGCTCTTCTCCAACCAAAGCTCAGCCTCAAGGTCGCGCAGCGTCAGATCCTGACGCCTGGCCTGATGCAGATGGTCAGCGTCCTGGCGCTGAACAAGCTGGAGCTGAGGGAGATGATCCAGACCGAACTCGCCGAGAACCCGATCCTCGACGAGATTGAGGAAAGCGTGCCGCTGCTCGACGATATCGAGGGCCGCCAGGCAGAGATGGATCGCTCGGTCGAAGAGATCACCGCTGCGGGCGAAACGCCTAAGGAAGAGAAGGACCCATTCAGCGAGATCGACTTCGGCTCGTACTTCCAGGACTATCTCGATCCCGGCTTCCGCACCCCCAATAGTTTCGAGGTGAGTGAAAAGCCCTCCTTCGAAAACTTCCTCTCTCAGCCGGACACGCTCACCGATCACCTGATGTGGCAGCTTGGCTCTCTCAGCCTCTCGCCTGGACTGCGCGAAGCCTGTGAATACATTGTCGGCAATCTCAACGAGGACGGTTATCTCCTTGCCAGCGATGACGAGCTGCTCAACGGCTTCTGCGAGCAGCCTGCCGAGACAGCCACGCAGCAGGCTGCGCAGTCCCTGCTGACCGAGGCGCTTGCACTGATTCGCACCCTGGACCCAAGCGGACTGGCCGCGCGGGACCTCCGCGAGTGCCTGATGCTTCAGATCCGCCGCCAGGAGAGCGAGTTCAACATCATCTTTGGTGAGCCGGATGAGGCGATCGAGGATGAGGCTGAGGTCACCGAGCGCCGCGCTCTGTTCCGCAGCGCCGGCGTTATCGTCGAAGAGTGCCTTCCGTTATTACAGAAGCGAGACCTGACCGCCCTGGCGCGCGTGCTTGGCAGGACGCAGGAGCAGGCACAGCTCGCGGTCGATATGATCCGCACGCTCGATCCGCGCCCCGGCCAACGGTACAACCGCAGTGAGGCGCGGTTAATCGAGCCTGATGTTGTCTTCGTGAAGCGTGACAGCGAGTGGTGTGTCGTCATGAACGAGGACGAGATGCCCACATTGCGCCTCAACCAGGGCTACCGCAAGCTGCTGACCCAGAGCGACACTGAGCGCGATGTCAAAGAATATGTGAAGGAGCGGTATCGCTCCGCATTGCAGCTGATGCGCAATATCGAACAGCGCAAGAGCACTATCCTCCGCACCTGCGAAGCGATCGTGCGGCGGCAGCCGGAGTTTCTCGAAGGCGGTGTCGACCAACTGCGGCCCATGATGATCAAGGACGTTGCGGAAGAGATCGGTGTGCATCCCTCCACGGTCAGCCGCGCCGTCTCGAACAAGTACGTGCACACCCCGCAGGGTGTCTTCGAGCTCCGCTTCTTCTTCTCGGAAGCAGCGGGCGGTCCTGAGGGTGCCGGCACCCCTCTCATGCTGCTCAAGCGCAAGGTGAAGAAGCTGATCGAAGAAGAAGATCCGAAAAAGCCACTCACCGATGACTACATCGCGAGTGTGCTGCAGTCCCAGGGCATCCAGGTAACGCGCCGCACCGTCGCCAAATATCGCGAAGATATGCGCATCCCGAGCACACATCAGCGCCGCGTGCGCGTGTAGCTGTCACTCGCGCCGGCACACTTCTCCTCCTCGCGATCTCGAAAATCCCGCGCATCGACCCCCACGCCCTGCGTCTATCGATCAGCACGGCTGAGGGTGCCCGGTCTGCACGAATGCACCAAAAATGTGTGCTGTATGCACTGTGGTGCCGGGTGTAGGATCGTCTCCCCTCAAGAGTTGTGCATCTTGAGATGGTAGGAGGAACCGCTTATGCAGGTGGAGTACACCGGACGGCAGATTGCTGTCACGCCCTCCCTGCGGCGCCTGGCCGAAGAGGGCCTGGACCGCGTGGGCAAGGTGGTTGGGCAGGGCTGCAGCGCCCATGTCATCCTCACCGAAGAGAAGTATCGTCACACGGCCGAAGTGACCGTGCAGACTCGCTTCCAGACTATCGTCGGCCTATGCCAGGCCACCGCGATGGAGACCGCTCTGCGAGACGCTCTGGCCAAGGCCGAGATGCAGGCGATCAAGCATAAGGACAAGTTCCGCACCCGTACACGAGAACCCAAGGACGGCAAGAGCGACCTGCAGCCGGAGCTTGCGCGCCCCCGCAACAATGCGCTGTCGGTCGCAGCACTGCCCGATGTCGCCGCGCCAATCCTGCCCGAGCCGCGCACCGCGCGACCCGCAAATGGCAACGGCCGCAGGCCAGAGCCAGTGCATGTGCATGTGCACAGCCCCACCCATGGGCGCCACATCCCGGAGCCGCATATCGTGCACTGCACGGACTGCATTGCCGAGCAGCCGATGAGCCTCGAAGAGGCTGTGAAGGAGTCCGAAGCGCGAGATAAGGATGTCTTTATCTTTCGCGATGGAAGTGGCGAATTCCGTCTGCTTCATCGTCGTCGCGACGGAGTCATGGAGTTGATCGCGTTGCCCTGTTGATGCAATTTGGGCGGGCGAGTGCAGCGCAGCAAAGCGGGCGTCTCGGGACGCCCGCTTTGCCATTGGTTCCGATCGCGTGACTTCTTTTGCGAATGAATGCAGTAGCATGGGGCTATGCCGCGCAAAGCCGCAACCCCGGCTCAAGCGAAGACGGATGGATCGCATCTCTCCCCCCACGGCAGCCACGATGGCGTGGGGCACGAGCTCGTCATCATCACCGGGCTCTCCGGGTCGGGAAAAGCATCGGCCCTGAAAGCGTTTGAGGACCTCGGCTACTACTCCGTCGATAATCTGCCGCTCGATCTGCTGCCCGCCTTCGCGGACCTGGTGCGACAGTCGGCAGAGATCCAGCGCGCCGCCCTGGTCGTCGATGTACGCGAAGGCCAGCGGCTCGACAAATTTCCGGAGCTGCTGCGCAAGCTGCGCAAGGTCCTGCCAACCCAGGTCTTCTTCCTCGAAGCCTCGGACGCCGTATTGCTGCGGCGCTTCTCAGAGACACGCCGGCCTCATCCACTGGGCCGCTCAGACAGCGTGGTCAAGGCCATCGATGCAGAGCGGCGTTTGCTGGACCCAATCCGCAACGTCGCGGATGAAACCGTCGACACCAGCCGTCACAACGTCCATGAGCTGCGCGCGTTCATCCAGAGCAAGTTCGAGCGTGGAGGCGAGACCTCTGCCAAGAACCTGATGATCTCCTCGGTCAGCTTCGGTTACAAGAACGGTGTGCCGCTCGAAGCCGACCTGGTCTTCGATGTCCGCTTCCTGCCGAACCCGCACTTCATCGCCAAGTTCCGGAACCTGACCGGGCGCGATCCCAAGGTTGCCAGCTATGTGCGCCAGTTCCCGCAGACCAAGGAGTTCCTCGAGAAGACGACGGAGCTGCTGCTGTTTCTGCTTCCGCACTACGTGCAGGAGGGCAAGAGCTATCTGACGGTCGCCTTTGGCTGCACCGGAGGGCAGCACCGTTCCGTGATGATCGCCGAGGAGATCCAGAAGCGGCTCGCCAAGGCTGGTTACCGGATCAAGAGCACGCACCGCGACATGCCCCGCTAGCTACAATGCCCCTATGCATCCGTCGCCCTTGAGTCCGTCTCTGCCGTACCCGCACGGAGCACGTTGGTGAGTGGAATGCGCCGCCTGGGGCGCCTGCTCTACTACGTGCGGCGGTACATTCCGCAGGGGTTGGCGGCTGTTGTGCTTCTCGCAGCGGTCGGACTGCTGGACGCGTTCCGTCTGCTGCTGATCGGGCCCATCTTCAACACGGTCCTGAACCCGAAGGCGCAGGGCCGTGCACTGCCGCTCTTCGGCGGCCGCTACAATATGGACCTGCAGCGCGCGATGCCGCCGATCCTGCACCTGCACAATCCATGGGCAGTCGTCGCTTTTGCGCTGATCGGGTCCACGGTGCTGAAAAGCCTGTGCGACTACGGCGGCACCTATCTGATCAACTACGCCGGCTTCGGCATGATCATGGACATGCGGGACGACCTCTACGAGGCGATCCTGCGCCGCTCCGTGCAGTTCTTTCAGAAGCACGCGACCGGCACCATCCTTTCGACGCTGATCAACGACATTGAGCGCGTGCAGTACGCGATGTCCTCCGTGCTTTCGGAGTTCCTGCAGCAGGTCTTCACCCTGATCTTCACCGCTGCCGTGGTCGTCATGGTGGGCGGCAAGCTTGCGTGGGTGCTGCTGCTCTTCGTGCCCATCGTGATCAGCTCCGCGCGCCGCGTCGGCCGCAGCGTGCGCCACACCACGCGCCACGGTCAGGACAAGCTCGCTGAAATTCAGAACATTCTGCACGAGACGATCACCGGCAACCGTATCGTCAAGGCTTTCTCGATGGAGCGCTGGGAGATGGTGCGCTTCAAGGAAGCAGCGCGCCGCCTGTTCCATGCGAACCTGCGCTCGGTGCGCGCCCAGGCCATCAGCTCGCCGTTGATGGACACCATCGGCTCCCTCGCGATCGCGCTGCTGCTGCTGGTCGGTCGCCACCAGATCAACCGTGGCGCGCTCACCGCCGGCACCTTCTTCACCTTCATCGTTGCGGTGTTCAAGCTCTACGATCCGGTGCGCAAATTCGCGCTCTTCTACAACAACTTCCAGCAGGCGCTCGGCGCGTCCGGCAACATCTTCCAGTTCATGGATGAGCAGGACACGATCAAGGATCGCGCCAACGCGCAAAGCATCAAAGCCTTCCGCGGCGATATCCGCTTTGAGCGCGTGTGCTTCTCCTATCCTTCAGAAGAAGGCGAGAAGGGCGTGCTGTTCGACATTGACCTTGCCGTTCATCGCGGCGAAGTGGTCGCCTTCGTGGGGCCGAGCGGAGCAGGGAAGACCACCCTGGTCAATCTCATCCCACGCTTCTTCGATGTGACCGGCGGCCGGCTGCTGATGGATGGCGTTGATGTGCGCGACCTGCGCATCGATGCGCTTCGCAAGCTGATTGCCAACGTCACCCAGGAGACGATCCTGTTCAACGACACGGTGCGCAACAACATCGCGTACGGCCAGCCGGATATCCCGCTCGAGCGCGTGCAGAGCGCGGCGCATGCGGCCCTGGCGCATGACTTCATCATGGCGCTGCCCGAAGGCTACGACACCGTGATCGGCGAGAAAGGCTTCCGCCTCTCAGGTGGCGAGCGTCAGCGGCTGGCTATCGCGCGCGCGCTGCTCAAGGACGCGCCGATCCTCATCCTCGATGAGGCCACCTCGTCGCTCGATGTCGAAAGCGAGTCGCTGGTGCAGGTAGCGCTATCAAACCTGATGCAGGGCCGCACGGTGTTCGTGATCGCGCATCGCCTCTCGACCGTTCGCCGTGCGAATCGCATCGCCGTTGTCGAAGCAGGCCAGATCACCGCCATCGGCTCGCACGAGGAGCTGCTGCACACCTCAGGTATGTATCAACGGCTATATCATTTGCAATTTAGCGACGAGGTGGAGCCAGAGTCTGTCGCGGCGGCAGGCGCACAGCCATGAGCCGCACTCGTTCCACTGGCTCGCCTATCTACTCCATGACCGGCTTTGCTCGTCATCGCGGTCGCGTCAGCGATGCGCTCGGCTGGACGCTGACCCTCAAAGCCGTCAACCACCGCTTCCTCGATCTGCACATGCGCATGCCGGCTGGGACGGAGGTGCTCGAGATGCAGCTCCGTCGGCTGTTCAAGGCAGCGATCCTGCGCGGTCATGTAGAGGTCACGCTCTCCCTGGAGCGCAACGCGCAGCACCAGGTGGAGCTCGATCAAAGTCTGTTCGCGAGCTACGTCACAGCCCTGCGCACGGCAGCGGCGGAGCACCGGCTGCGCGACGCGCCCAGCCTGCAGACGCTTGCGCAGCTCCCCGGTGTCTTCCGTTCCGGCGCCAACGGGCACAGCGGCGCCGAGGTGCGCACGGTGGAGATGGAGCAGCTTGAGACGTCCGTGCTCGCCGCAGTACCTGAGGCACTTGCCGCGTTGCAGGTCATGCGTGGGCAGGAAGGTGCGGCACTCGCAGCAGAGTTGCACACCATTCTCGATCGCATCCGCGACTCTGCCGAGCGTGTCAACACGCTTCACCCTGAGATGCAACGGACTCACTTCGAGCGCACCAGCGCGCGGATCACCTCGCTGCTGGGGGGCGCGGCCGATCGTGAACGTCTGCTGCAGGAGGCCGCGATCCTGGCGGAGCGCAGTGACGTGACCGAAGAGCTCGCTCGCCTGCGGGCGCACGTCGATCACTTCCGGCACTTGCTGGATGCGGGTGGTGAGGTGGGCAAAAAGCTCGACTTCCTCCTGCAGGAGCTGAACCGCGAGGTCAACACGCTGCTCTCAAAGACGACCGGTGTCGCCGGCGCGGGCAGCACCGTTACGGAGATCGGTCTCGGTTTGAAGGCAGATGTCGAAAAGGCGCGCGAGCAGGTCCAGAACCTCGAGTAAGCCCGGCGGCTCTCCCACAAAAGGGGACTGCGGTTCGTCGTTGGTAGGGCGTACAAGCCGTGCGACAATCGAGGGCAACACCCTTTCGCAGACTGCCGGGAAGGAGGGATCCATGCTCGGCGCCATCTTTACTCTCGGTGCAATCGCCGGCCTCGGCTTCGCGTTGCTGCTCCTGTTTCTGCCTGCCGTTATCGCTCAGGTCAGGCGGCATCCGAACGCGGGTCTCATCCTGCTGGTGAACCTCTTTTTCGGCTGGACCTTCGTGGGCTGGATCGTGGCGCTCGTCTGGGCATGTTCCCACGTCGCCTCGCCCGTGCTCACCACGCGCTCTCCGGCGGTCCGCAGCTTCCGCGTGCAACGCCCGGTGGGCATCATCCTTCCCCCGTCCGCCACACTCAGCGGACGCCGCTGACCGGAGAGCGCTTGGCAGGCATTCTGTTCATCATCTCCGCACCCTCGGGCTCCGGAAAATCCACGCTGGTCAATCAACTGCGCTCGCTTGTCACGGACCTCGAGTTCTCGATCAGCTACACCACCCGCGCGCCCCGCGGATCCGAGCAGGAAGGCCGCGAATATCACTACATCGACCGCGCAAGCTTCGAGCGGATGCAGCAGCAAGACGAATTTCTCGAATCGGCCGACGTCTTCGGCAACCTCTACGGAACGGCGCGGCACTCCTTGACCGAGGCGATCGCGCACGGGCACGACCTGCTGCTCGACATCGATGTGCAGGGCGCCGCTCAGGTGCGCTCACGCATGGCCGAGGCAGTCAGCATCTTCGTCATGCCGCCGACTCCTCACATCCTTGAGCAGCGGCTGAAAAATCGCAGCCGCGCGGAAGGTTCGATCTCGGACGAGGTCATTCAGCGGCGCCTGAACAAGGCGCGGATCGAAATTGAGAACTACGACGAGTACGGCTATATTCTCGTGAACGATGACCTGGAACAGGCCGTAGAAGAGCTTGTGGCCATCGTTGCCAGCGAACGCTATCACCGCGGACAGCCGCTGACCGGGCTGGCCGCGGAAGAGATCGGCAGACTCATCGAACTCGCTGAGTCCTGCCGCCGGCGGAATGCAAACGACCGCATCCAGCCCGTCCTGGCGTCTTTCGGCGTGCCGGAGCCGGCGCGCTCGCGTTAAAACAGCAAGTCCTTCGGAGGTTCGACGTGGATATCAAGCAGGGGTTCGACAGCAACTATCGCTATGTCCTGGTAGCAGCGCGCCGCGCACGTCAATTACAGAGCGGTTCGCAGCCGCTCGTGCTATCGCAGTCCGGCAAGGCCTGCCGCGTCGCGCAGGCGGAGCTCGATGCGGGGCTCGTCGGCTACAGCGAGCGGCCGAAAGTAGTGACCATTCTGGACGAATCTGCCAGCGGCTTCCCTCGCTGAGCACGGAACCGCTGCGGCTTGGCCTGCGTCGCGCGGGCAGCCGTCGCGCGGTTTAGAATCGAGCAGCATGAAAGTCACGGTCGGCGTCTCCGGCGGTGTTGCCGCCTACAAGGCAGCAGAGTTGGTGCGTGCGCTGCAGGCCAAGGCGCTCGATGTGCACGTAGTCATGACCGAATCGGCCATGCGCTTCGTGCAGCCTCTCACCTTCGCTGCGCTCACCGGCCATAAGGTCATCACCGGCTTGTGGGGCACCGAAAGCGCCGAACCGAACCTCGACTCCGCGATCGAGCACATCGCCGAAGCGCAATCGACTGACCTGCTCGTCGTGGCTCCTGCCACGGCTGACACCGTAGCCCGCTTCGCGCACGGACTCGCGAACGACTTCCTGACCACCCTTTACCTTGCGACACCCGCGCCTGTCGTTGTCGCGCCCGCGATGAACTCCCAGATGTGGGTCCACCCGGCGACCCAGGCCAACCTGCGCACTTTGACCGAACGTGGCGTCCGTATCGTACCCCCCGGCGTCGGCGAGCTGGCCTGCGGCATGGTGGGCGCTGGGCGACTCGCCGAAACCGACCTGATTGTTCAAGCAGTACTTGAAGAACTTGGGCGCAAGTTGAGCCCTCCGAGACGCGATCTGGCCGGCGAAACTATCCTGATCACGGCCGGTGGCACACGCGAGGCGATCGACCCGGTGCGCTTCATCGGCAATCGTTCCAGCGGCAAGATGGGCTATGCTCTCGCCGAGGCGGCCATCGCGCGAGGAGCCCGCGTCCTGCTCGTCTCTGGCATCACTGCGATTGCGCCCCCTACAGGAGCGCAGCTGATCCCGGTGATCAGCTGCGACGACATGCGCGCCGCGGTGCTCGACCACCTCACGGAGTCGACCATCGTGATCAAGGCCGCGGCCGTGTCCGACTACCGGGTGACCGCGCCAGCCGAGCAGAAGATCAAGCGCCACGAAGCCATCCAGCTTCACCTCGAGCCGACCACCGACATCCTCGCCGAGGTCGCGAGCCTGCGCCGCGACGGCACGCTCGTGATCGGCTTTGCTGCAGAGACCGAGGATCACCTCCGCCATGGCCGGGACAAGCTCCTGCGTAAGGGCGCGGACGCGCTGGTGCTGAACGATGTGTCGCGCACGGGCATCGGGTTCGATTCCGACCGCAATGCGGCCACGTTCCTGACTGCGCAGACCGCCATCGAAATGCCCGAGATGTCCAAGCGTGAACTCGCCGACCGCATCCTGGACGAGGTCCGCGCCCTGCGCCGCCCCGCCTCGATTTTGGCCGAGACCTCGGAAGTGGGCCAGCGCAACGGTCACCCGCGGCAGAGCTCATGACCGACGTTCTACGCGAGCTTGCTGCGCGCCTGGAGTACTACCGCGAGCTCGGCATCTACGACTTCTACCAGCGTGCCTTCACTGGCGACCGTGTCTCGACCGCCGATGCGGTGATTGAGTCTGCCGCGTTGATCGAGACAGAAGCCGCTCTGCTGCCTGTTATCGCGACCCCACTCGTTTCCAGTTCAGAGGAGACCGCCATCCCGCGCCGCTCGTCGCCCAGTTCGCAACCCGTTGCACCCCTCGCTGCTTTCGGCCCCATCCTGCCGGCCAACGAACGTGCTGCCGCATTGGCCGCCGTCCGCGCGCTGATCGGCGATTGCGTCCGCTGTCCGCTATCGCAGGGACGCAACCAGATCGTCTTCGCGGATGGCGATCCGAATGCTCGCCTGATGTTCGTTGGCGAGGGTCCGGGGGCTGATGAAGATGCGCAGGGGCTGCCCTTTGTCGGACGTGCCGGGCAATTGCTGAACAACATGATCGGTGCGATGGGTCTGCGTCGCGAGCAGGTCTACATCGCCAACATTGTGAAGTGCCGGCCACCGCAGAATCGCAAGCCCGAGCCCGATGAAGCGAATACCTGCCTGCCATTCCTCGAGCGGCAGATCGACATCGTGCGCCCCGAGGTGCTGGTGGCGCTTGGCGCAACTGCCGCCACCTACCTGCTCGGCATGCGAGGCTCCATTGGAAGTCTGCGGGGAACCCTGCATGATTATCGCGGGATTCAGGCGATCGTCACCTACCACCCGGCTTTTCTTCTCCGCGATCCCGCGCAGAAAAAGGAAGCGTGGAAAGACCTGCAGATGGCGATGGCAGTTCTGGGGCTGAAGCCGCCGGCGCGCTCGCCCCAGAACTGACTTGGAAGGCCGGACCACAGCGCTTACCAGGGCAACGGATCGCTCATGTGGAAGTAGCCGCCGTTGGGGCCGTCTGTGGGCAGCAGTGCGAGCCGCACGCTCGTCTTTGCGCCGTCTTCTACTTCGAGCGGGGCCGCGTCCGTGCCCATCTCTGTCTTCACCCAGCCCGGGTGTGCGGAGTTGACCTTGATCTTCGTGCCCTTCAGCTCATGCGCAAGGTGAACGGTGAAGGAGTTCAGCGCCGCCTTCGACGCGTCATAGGCCAGCGTCTTCGCGTTGTAGATCCCCGACTTCGGATCAGCATGCAACGTGAGTGAGCCAAGAACGCTGGATAGGTTCACAATGCGGCCCTCGGGTGCCTTCTTGATCAGCGGCAGCAGTACCTGGGTCAGCTCCACTACTCCGAAGAAGTTCGTGTCGAAGGTCTCGCGCAGTACGGAGGGATGGACAGAGCTGCTGTTATTCGCGGCGCCTATCGACTCCTTCATCACGCCCGCGTTGTTGACCAGGATGTCCAGCTTGCCGTAATGGCTGTCGAAGTACTTGTAGGCCTCGTCGTAGTCAGCGCGCTTGCTGATATCGAAGCGGATGGCCTCCACATCGGCGCCGTCGGCGCGAAGCTCCTCAGCGACGGCATTGCCCTTGGCGAGATCGCGCGATCCGATCACTGCCTTGACGCCCTGTTTGCCAAGCTGGCGCGCAGTCTCGAGACCGATACCGCGATTGCCACCCGTGATGAACGCTACCTTCTTGTCTGCTGCCATGCCGTTGCCCTCCTTCGGGACGTTCTAGTGATGCACAGGCCGGACTTCCGATGCAAAGCAGTCCTGATACCCTCGGCTGAGATGGCCGACTTCTGCGACGTTGCCGTACCGGTGCCGCTCGATGCAGCGTTCACCTACCGCATCGACGCAGCGCATCCGCCGCCGATCGGCGGCCGCGTGATCGTGCCCTTCCGCAACGAAAAGTTGATCGGCATCGTCACGCGACTGCATGACGAGCCGCCTCCGGTCGAAGCGAAGCCGGTGGAGCGTGTGCTGGACCAGGAGAGCGTCCTCTCCCCGCAACTGCTCGAGCTGGCGCGCTGGATCAGCCAGTACTACCTCGCGCCGCTCGGCGAGGTGCTGCGCACCATGCTGCCGCTGGTGGCCGAGGTGCGCAAGCAGGTCATCTATCGCATCGCCGAAGCGGGTGAGCGCACGCTCCTCGATGGGGCGGAGCAGGGAAGCAGCCGCCGCTCCCGCCGCACGCCGGAGGAGCAATCTGCCGAGTACGCGGTGCTGAACTACCTGCTCGGCGGTGAGCCCGCGAAGCGTGCCGCGCTGATGCGCGCCACGGGTGCGACACGCGAGCTGATCGACGGCATGGTGCGCAAGAAGTGGATCCGCCGCGAAGCGTTGGCCGAGGCGCGTGATGCGCGCCGGCTCGAGCAGTACGCCACCCTTGCAGAGAGCGAGCGGCTGCCGAAGCTCAATGACAATCAGCAGGCCATCCTGGCCGCGCTCGCCGGCGCCGGGGGCACGCTCCCGGTGGCTGTGCTGCGCGGGCTTGACGTGCCCGCGTCGACCCTCGGCACCCTCGTCAAACGTGAGCTGGTGCGGATTGAGGAGCGGCCCGTCGCCTTTCACCTCAGCGGCATGCGCACGCAGTCCTTTCCGCTGAACTCGCAACAACAGCAGGCACTTGATGTGATCGCCGTACAACTGGATGAGCGCACCTTCCAGGCCAACCTGCTCTACGGCATCACCGGCTCCGGTAAGACGGCGGTCTACCTCGCGGCCATGCAGCGTGCACTCGACCTGGGCCGCTCCTCCATCCTGCTGGTGCCGGAGATCGGGCTGACACCCGCGACCGCAGCGCAGCTCCATGCTGCCTTTGGCGACCACGTCGCGATGCTTCATTCCGCGCTCACGCCCGAGGAGCGCGCCGAGCAATGGCATCGCATTCAAAAGGGTGACGCGCGCATCATCGTCGGCACCCGCTCGGCCATCTTCGCGCCTGCCGTTGATCTCGGCCTCATCCTGGTGGATGAGGAGCACGATAGCTCGTACAAGCAGGAGGAAAATCCGCGCTACCATGCGCGCGATGTCGCGGTGATGCGCGCCAAGCTCGCCGGCGCACCAGTGATTCTTGGGTCGGCTACGCCATCGCTCGAGAGCTGGCAGAACGCGGAGCGCGGACGCTACCAACTCATCGAGATGCCGGACCGCGTGAACCAGCGGCCACTGCCCGAGGTCGAGCTCGTCGACATGCGGCACGAGTTTGAGTACACGGGTCAGGATCAGCTCTTCTCGCGACGCCTGGTCGAAGAGACGGAAGCGACGCTCGGTCGTGGCGAGCAGGCCATCATCCTGCTCAACCGGCGTGGGTTCTCCTTTGTCGTGATGTGCCGCGCCTGCGGCGAGCGTCTGGAGTGCGAGAACTGTGCCATTGCTCTCACGCATCACAAGCCCGGCGTCACGGAGAGCGACCGCGCCGAAGTCGGGCAGAGGCTGGAATGCCACTACTGCGGTTACAGACGCACCGTCCCGCAGCGCTGTCCCCACTGCGACAGCGAACACCTGTTCTTTTTAGGCGCCGGATCACAACAGGGCGAGCAGCGCCTTGCTGAGATATTCCCGCACGCGCGTATCGGCCGCATGGACCGTGACACGGTGCGCACGCGGCACGACATGGAGCGGCTGCTGGTGCGGCTGCATTCGGGTGAGATCAACCTGCTGGTCGGCACCCAGATGATCGCAAAGGGGCACGACATCCACGGCGTCACGCTGGTCGGCGTGGTCGGGGCCGATTATGCACTCGGCTTGCCAGACTTTCGCGCAGCAGAGCGCGTTTTTCAACTGCTAACGCAGGTCTCCGGCCGAGCCGGCCGCGGCGAGGCGTCCGGTCGAGTCGTGGTGCAGACGTATCACCCGGAGCACTATGCGATCCAGTGCGCGCAACTGCATGACTACCGTGGCTTTGTCGCGAAGGAATTGAAGTACCGCAAGTGGATGCACTACCCGCCGTATGGCGCGATTGCCAACATCCTGGTGCGCAGTGAGCGGATGGAAGAGGCTGCCGGCTGGTCCGCCACGCTGGGCCGCTGGTTCGCGAGCGAGAATCATCCCGGCGTGCGCGTGCTCGGCCCGGCCCCCGCACCCATTTCGAAGATCAAGCGCATCTACCGCTTTCACCTGCTGCTCAAGGCGGAGCGACGCGATGCACTCTCCCGCGCGTTACGGGCAGCGCGCACTTACGCGGAGGAAGCGGGTATTCCGCGCACCGCACTGGTCTTCGATATGGACGCGATCAGCCTGATGTAGCTCGGACGCAAAAGGAGCCTCCCTTGCGGGAAGCTCCTTCGCTTAACCTCGTGCGCGCTTACCAGCGGTCACGGCGGTCATCCCGATCGCGGCGGTCCCGGTCGTAGTCGCGGCGGTCACGATCGCGCCAGCCATCGTGGTCATAGCGGCGCTCGCGCTCCCATTGCTCGTGACGCCAATGGGCGGCCCGCTCTGCTTCCCAGCGTTCGCGCTGCTCGTGCTCGATCCAGCGCTGCCGCTGGTATGAGTCGTAGGGGTACTGGGCAGGAGCCTCATAGTATCCATATGCCGGCGGAGGGTAGTTGCCAACCTCGACGCCGAGTGAGACCTGGGCCTGCGACTTGGCCGGAGCTGCCAGGAACAGCGCGCCTGCAGCCGCCACTCCAAGAACCCACTTCGTGCTGAACCACTTTGTCGTTGTCTTGCGGTCTCTCATACTGTCCCTCCGTGCTACATGAGTGTGAACACGGGCGGAACGAAGAGTTGCGGTCAATCGAGAGCTGCTGGATCGACCAGCATGTGAACGCGCAGGTCATCTCAGAGCCTGCCGTTGCATGCGGTCAGGCCGGATGAGTCAGATCAGTCGATCAGGTGCAGTTCCTTGCCCGGTTTGAAGCGGACGGCTTTGCCGGGGGTGATGGTGACCTCAGCACCGGTGCGCGGATTGCGCCCAATGCCGGTCTTCCGGGGTCTCACGTTGAACACGCCAAACCCACGGAGTTCGATGCGTTCACCGGTGGCCAAGGCCTTTTTT
>NZ_JBMGJV010000039.1:0-37864 GCF_051025295.1 Candidatus Dedyshia acidiphila
TTTTTTTTGTGGCTCCCAGATGAACTTGTGGATCTGCAGGCTCAGCCGCCCTGGCACGCCGTCCTCCAGCATCCATTCGACCAGCAGCCGCGGATCCAGCTCGCAGTTGTCGGCCGTGCGCTGTGGCACAGGTAGCTTCTGGAACGCCGGCGACAGCAGCACCGACCCCACCCTCTCCGCCAGTCCATGCTCGTAGATGAAGTCGCGGGCGAACTCGTAATCGATGCGATCACGAATGACGAACTTCACCTCATCGCGCAGGGTCAGCGCGTCCAGGTTCTCCAGCCGAAAGCTTCCGCCCTCGCCCGAGCCTGGGCATTTCACATCGACGATCTTGTGCACCGCCGGCGGCACCGCCGCCAGGGGGCGCTCCCCGCTCGTCTCAATCATCAGCGTGTAGCCGGCGGCCAGCAGCCGCTCCATCAGCGGAATCAGCTCCCGCTCCTGCAGCATCGGCTCGCCGCCGGTGAACTCGATCAGCCGCACCGGCGCAAGCGACGCCACCGTCGCTTCCACCTCTTCGAGCGACTGTTTGTACCCGCCCTTGAACGTGTACTCGGAGTCACACCAGGAGCAGCGCAGGTTGCAGCCAGCCAGCCGCACAAAGATACACGGCAGCCCGGCGAAGCTCGACTCACCCTGCACGGATTTGTAGGTTTCGATCAGATACACGGCCTGTTACCTAGTCCAACGACTCGTAATACGTCGCAGTCGTCGTATCCGTCTCGTAGATCGTGCAATCCTTCACGTGCACACGTCCGCTGGTCATCTCGGCGAGCTGGCGATTGGTCTCGTCGAAGAAGTACCGCGACAGATTCTCCGCCGACGGATTGATCACGGTGAACGGCTCCAGATCGTTAATCATTTGGTGGTCAAGGCGGTCGATCACCGGCCGCATCACCTGCTTCAGCAGCTTGAAATCGAGCAGCAGCCCGGCCACGTCCAGCTCCCGGCCGCGCAGCGTCACCTTCACCTTGTAGTTGTGGCCGTGCGGGTTCTCACACTTGCCGCGATAGTTGCGCAAGTAGTGTCCGGAGGAAAACCCGGCCTCTACCGTAACTTCGTACATATGCTGTGTCCTTTGCGAGCGAGACCTGCGATGGGCCCTGCTTCTATTCTAGCGAGCCGCGCTAACGGCGTCGGCCCTCACGGCGCTCGCGCTCCTGGTTGCGCCGTTCCACCTGCTCAAACATCGCCAGCAGTACGCCACCCAGAGCCGCCGCCACCGCGCCCAGAAAGAGAAACAGCCCCGTCGTCTTCCACAGCGAGCCATTGCCCGGCAGGTCTGGCTGAGTCGCGCTCGCCGTGCCCAGCATGGCGCAGGAGACGATCGAAAACAGCAGCAGTGTGGCAGCCAGGATGTACAAGTTGCGCGACATCGCGATACTCCCGATGCTAGCAGCGCTCTCACGGCCGCGGTTTCAGCTTGCCATCCGACGCAAAGAAGGCTTCCACCTCGGCAATGTCCTTCGTCACGCGATATGGCGGCAGGCTCTCGAGAAACACGCGCCCATACCGCTGCCGCTGAAGCCGCGGGTCGAGCAGCATCAGCACCCCGCGATCCTCCAGCGAGCGGATCAGCCGCCCAAACCCCTGCTTCAGCGTGATCACTGCCTGCGGCACCTGGTACTCGAAGAAGGCGCTGCGACCCTCGCCCTCGATCGCACGCATCCGGGCTGAAACAATCGGATCGCTCGGCACCGCGAACGGCAGACGGTCCACGATGACGCAGCTCAGCGACTCGCCCTGCACATCCACGCCCTGCCAGAACGAAGACGTCCCGAACAGCACAGCATTGGGCGTTGCGCGAAACTCCTCCAGTAGCGCCTTCTTCGGTGCCGTGCCCTGCAGCAGCAGCGGAAAGTCGAGCTCCATTAGCAGCCGCTCATACTGGTCGCGCATCTGCGCATAGCTCGTGAACAGGCAAAAGGCGCGCCCCCGCGTGATCTCGAGCATGCGCCGCATCTGCTTCGCCGCCGCAACCGCGAACCCCGGCTCGCGCGGATCTGGCATCTCCGGCGGCAGGTATAGCAGCGCCTGCTCCGGGTAGCGAAAGTGCGAGGGCACCACCAGCTCTTTCGTCTCCGTCATGCCCAGCCGCCTGCGGATATGCTCAAATCCGCCGCCCACCGTCAGCGTCGCCGATGTCAGCACCACGGACGAGAAGCTCTCAAACAGCAACTCCTGCATCAGCCCCGAAACGTCGATCGGCGTGGCCTGCAGATGCGTGTTGCGCACCCCGCCGCGCAATGGTCCGGACGCGCGCCGTTCCAGCCAGAACACCGTGTTCTTGTCCTCGGTCTCCATCAGGAACTTCAGGTGCTCGCGAATATCGCCAGCGCGCTTGCGCAATCCCGGCGCCTCATCCACGCCGCGCACCTGCTCCAGCTCTCCCTCCAGCCGATGCAGCCCGTTCAGCAACCCGAGGTAAAGATCTCCGAAGCTCTCTAGAAACTCCTGCCGCTGCGAGAACACGATGCGTCCGTCGAACTCCTGCGGCAGCGCGCCGAAGAAGAGCCGGCCCCGCTCGCGCACCGTCTGGCTGGCCGAAAGCACGCCCGTCCCGAGGGTGATCTTCGTCCGCAGCATCGTCTCGATGTCACGCGCCAGCTCTTCGAACCGCACATTGCTGAGCCCCACGCCGAAGTAGTTCGACGCCACGTCTTCAAGCTCATGCGCCTCGTCGAAGATCACCACCGCGGCGTCCGGCAGAATGCCAGCATCCGGCGCCGTGCGCGCCTGCAGCTTGATCGCCAGGTCCGCGAAGAACAGGTGATGATTCACGATCACGATGTCGCTCTCAAGCGCCTTACGCCGCATCTCCGTGATGAAGCAGCGCTCCCAGTCCGGGCAGCTCTGCCCCAGGCAGTGCTCGGTGCGCGCATCCAGCTTCTGCCACAGCGCGCTCGACTCCGGCAGCCCGTCAATCTCCACGCGATCGCCCGTCGTCGTCGTCTTCTCCCACGCGGCGATCTTGTAGAACTGATCGATCTCCTCAAGCCCGCTCAGGATCGGCTGATCGCGCAGCGAATACAGCTTGTGCCGGCACAGATAGTTCGCGCGCCCCTTCATGTAACACACACGCAGCGGCCCCAGCAGTGACTCCAGAAACGGCACGTCCTTGAAGTAAAGCTGCTCCTGCAGGTTCTTCGTGCCGGTCGAGATGATCACTCGCTGCCCGGTACGCAGCGCCGGCAGCAGGTAGGCCAGCGTCTTCCCCGTGCCCGTGCCCGCTTCGACGATCAGATGGTGATGCGTTGTCAACGCGCGTTCGATGGCCTGCGCCATCTCCAACTGCCCGCGACGAAACTCATACGGCAGGCTCGAACGAGCCAGCACCCCCCCGGGCGCAAAGAAGTCATACACCTTGGGCACGGCAGGCGCGATGGGCGATTGGGAGGACACTGCGGTCAGGACAGAGCACTGCGCACGAACGTCACAAAGGCTGCGCAGCCCCCGTCTTCCTATAATAGAGGGACACCGTTCGGAAAGAGGCACACGTGTCGCCATCGAAGAAGTCTCAGAAGCAGCAGGCCACGCGTGAGCGCTCCGCCCGCAACAAGCATCGCAAGCAGGCCACGGCCAAGCGCCTGGAAAGCAAGCGCCAGCGCGACACCGAGCACAATTCACGCTCCCGCCGCGCCGGCGAGGGCGCCGCAGGCGCCAAGCCCGCCAAGGCCACAGCCCCAAAGAAAGCCGGAAAGAAAAGCGAGACGCCGAAGAGTGCAGCGCCGCGGACGGCGAGCCCGAACGGAGCCCGGCCTGCCGACGGGGCGCGCGCCGCGGAACGCAAGAGCATGAGCCCCGGCCAGCGCGAAGCCGCGCGGGCCGCTGCACGCCGCATTCAGCCCTCGGCCGCGGACATCGACGCAACCGCCGCGAAGGAAGAGCTCCGGCGCGAACAGCGCATCGACGAACACCTCCGCAGCCCAGCACGCGACCTCTTCGCCCGCCAGTCGCACGGCACTGCGCTGCCTGTCTTCGCCATCTGCGGCCGCCCCAACGTCGGCAAGTCCACGCTCTTCAACCGCCTCACCGGCAGCCGCCGCTCCATCGTCGGTGACGAGCCCGGCATCACGCGCGACCGCATCTACGGCGATGTCGAGTGGGCTGGGCAGACCGCGCGCCTGGTCGACACCGGCGGCATCGTCCCCGACGATCCAGACCTCATCCCGTCCGAAATCTTCCGCCAGGCACGCACGGCGCTCGACGAAGCGCAGGCCATCGTCATGGTCGTCGACGGCCGTACCGAACTCGCCTCCTCCGACATCGAGCTCGCGCGCCTGCTCATCCGCTCCGGCAAACCCGTCTTTCTCGCCGTCAACAAGATCGACGGCCCGCAGCTCGAAGCGCAGGCCGAGAACTTCCGCCAGCTCGGCATGCAGCAGCTCTTCGCCATCTCTGCCGAGCACGGCAGCGGCATCGGCGATCTGCTCGAGGCCGTCTTCGCCGTACTGCAATTTCCGGAAGAGGTCCTCGACACAGACGCAGAGACAGACACAGACACAGACACAGATTCCGTTGATGAGGGCGACGACATCGCCGGCGGTGAAGAAGACGCCGCCTCGTTGCACCGCACCCACGGCGCCTATCAGCAGCGAGAGACCTCGATCGCGATCATCGGCCGCCCCAACGTCGGCAAGTCCACGCTGCTCAACGCGCTGACAAATTCATCGCGGGCCATCGTCTCGCCCATCGCCGGCACCACGCGCGATGCCGTCGACGAGGTGGTCGAGCGCGATGGCCACCAGTTCCGCTTCATCGACACCGCTGGCATTCGGCGCAAGGGCAAGACCAACGAAATGGCTGAGAAGCTCTCCGTCATCATGGCGCGCCGCCACCTCGAAGCCGCCGACGTCGCGCTGCTCATCATCGACGCCACCGAGGGCGTCACCTCCACCGACGCCACCATCGGCGGCTACGCGCACGAGAGCGGCCGCTCCGTCGTCATCGTCGTCAACAAGTGGGATCTGGTCACCACCGCGCGCACCGATGGCAAGCCGCCAGCGGATCGCAACATCTTCGAAGAGCAGGTCCGTCGCGTCCTCAAGTACCTCGACTACGCGCCGATCGTCTTCCTCTCCGCCGCGCACCGCACCAACCTGCACCGGCTCTTCGAGGCCATCGACCTCGTCGCGGCCGAGCGCCGCAAGCGCGTCTCCACCGGCCAGATGAACCGCTTTCTGGAGCGCGTCGACTTCCAGCGCGCCACCGTGCCGGCAGCCAAGAAGATCCGCATCTACTACATGACGCAGGCCGCCGTCGCGCCCCCCACCTTCGTGCTCTTCACCGACCGGCAGGTGCGGCTGCACTTCTCCTACGAGCGCTTCCTCCAGAACCAGATCCGTGACGCCTTCGGCTTCGCCGGCTCCCCTATCTGGTTCAAAGTGCGCGCGCGCAACGCGCGCCGCTCCGGCTGATCAGGATCGAGGACGATCCATTCACCAGCGAGAAAAGGGGCAGCCGCACAGGCTGCCCCTTTTCCTTGTGAAGTTCCCTTGTTATTGAATGGCGCCGAACACGTCCACGCCACTCTTGGTCCCGATGTACACATGCCCGTTCGCCACCACCGGCACCGCATACTTGTCGGTCGTGTGCACCGCATCGCGCGATATGCCGTTCGTCTTTGCCTGTGTGCTGTTGTAAAACTCCGTCCCGAGGCGTGTGGCGTCGAAGGCGTGCAGCACCGGGCCGCCGCTGGCGCCTGTGTCGAGCACCCACAGGATCGCCCCGCTCGTGCCGTTCGCCGTGATCACCGGCGTCGCGCCCGAGCTGCCGAGCGTCAACGTCGACTTATCGGTCGCTGAGGTCACCTGCCGGTTCGTCACATCGAACGACTTCACCACGTCGCCGATGCCGCCGTAATAGATGAATCCACCGAAGTACGCCGGCGTGGCCGTTGCCCCACTCGGCAGTGCACTCGGAATCGTCTGGAAGTTGCGGTCTGACGCTCCGTTGTACTCGCCCATGTTCTGGCCGGAACGATCCAACTCGTAGATGTTGCCGTCTCGCCCTGCTCCGACCACCAGCGAGTTGTAAATCTGCTTGACCGGGTCGACCAGGATGTCCGGAATGACCACCACACCGCCGGTTCCCTCGTCGCCATATTTCGCGCTCCCCGGAATCCCGTCGAGCGGCGCAAAGTAGTCGAACGCGGTCAGCCCTGTGCTGTCGTTCTCGAGCTTCAGGAATGCATTGCCGTAATCGCCATTCACTGGCCGGCTGTAGCCGTCCGTGATCAGGGTCGTGTCAAACGTGCCTGGACCGGTTGCGAGATAGATATTGCCGCCCAGGTCCGCCGCAGGTCCGGCTGCGCTCATCGAGATGGCGCCGCCATTGCCGTTCGGTGTCAGGTTCAGCACCGACTGCTGCTGCAACGTCGGCTCGCTGTACGCCATCACCCAGCTGCTGGAGGACGGCGTGTTCTGCTGGCAGGTCGTCGACCAGCTCAGGTACAGCGTACTGTTGCTCAGCAGCAGTGCCGCCCGCTCCACATACTTCGATCCATCGAACGTATTCGTCGTCCCGTCGCTGCTCACTCCGCTGCCCGGATACGTCGCCGTGATCTCGACCGGGCTGCCCGGCAGTTCCGCTCCATTTGTCAGGTCCAGCGCATGCAACCGCTGGTGGTAGGCGCCGCTCGCTTCCTTGCTCAGCGCCACGAAGAAGATCGCGCCGTTCGAGGGGTAGTTGCGATCGATCACCGGGGTCGCCGTGATGCCGATGTTGGGCGTGATCTCGCTGCAGCCGCGATCGTCGCTCGCCGTCTCATTCGCACCTAGGGCCGAGCTCTGCCACAACGTTGTGCCAGTGTTCGCATCAAGCGCATACACCGAGTCGTTCTCGGTCACCACGTAGAGCACGTTGTGTCCCTGCGCTGCGATCGTGACGTTGGCTGCATAAAGCGGCTGCGCATCCACCGGCCCATCCGCCGCCCACGAGTTCAGGCGCCCAAAGCCGCTCGCCGTCACGGAGGTCGGCGTCAGCACGCTCTCGTCAATCCTCAACCCGGTCCGCTGCGCGTCGTAGTGCCACGTCGGCACATCGTCCGGATAGCTCGGCGCAGTCACCACCTGCACGTCGAGATCCGCCGTCCCGAACAGAGAGAAGTCCTGCCCGATAAACGTAACCGTCGCATCGCTAATCGTTGCTGCCGCGCTCGCCGTCAGCACGACCACCTGCGAGGCCCCCGGCGCCAGCGACAGGGTCGCCGGACTGGCCGTCACCTCACTCGGCAGGCCCCTCAGCGTGATCTTCACCGGACCCGGAGCGTTCGCCGTCACCGTGATCAGGCCAAAGCCATTCTGTGGAACCGTGACCGTCGAGGACGAGAGCGTCAGCGTCACATCGGTCGGCGGCGGCGCAGTCACCGTCACTGCCACAACCGCCGTATGCACCAGGCTTCCTGATGTTGCCGTAATGGTGACGTTTGCCGTCCCGATCGCAGCCGTGTCGTCCGCCGTAAAGGCCATCGGCTCCCGATTATCCAGTTGCAGCATGCTCGTGGTCGGCGTCGCCGTCAGACCCGCGGGCAATCCGCTCACCGCAATGCTGACGTTCCCCGTCAACCCGTGCAGGCTCGCTACCGCGATCTGCACTGCATCGCTCTGCGCCCCCTGCGCCACGCTCACCGCGGGCGGCGTCACGCTCAGGCTGAAGTCGGCCACCGCGGTAACCGTCACCGCGACAGTGGTCGTGTGCGTCAGCGTTCCCGACACGCCGGTAAATGTCGCTGCCTTCGGCTCACTCGTGTTCGGCGCACTCGCATCGGCCGTCAGCGTCACCGCCTGCGGCACACCGGGAGCAATGGTCAGCGTGGACGGGCTCGCGGTCACACCCGTCGGCAGCCCGCTCACCGTAATCGTGATCGGCGCGAAGAAGCCGTTGATCGCCGTGCTGTTCACGGCCACCTGCGCGCTCGCGCCCGGCGCCAGGGTCAACGCCGAGGGCGTCACCTGCAGACTGAAATCCTGGTTGTTCGCCACCGGCGGCGGGGGCGCGGTCGCAGTCACGTTCAACATCACATTTGCGGAGGCGCTCACATCCCCCGCCGTCCCGGCAAAGGTCACCGTCGCCGGAGCCGTCGTCCCGGCCGCGGTCGCGTCCGCGATCAACGTCACCGTCGCGGGCGTTCCGGCAGCCAGTGACAGCGTGGCCGGGCTCGCCGTCACGCCAGCGGGCAGGCCGCTGATTGTGACCGCGATGTCGCCGTTCACGCTGGAAGTCGCCGTGCCCGTCAGGGTCACCTGCGCAAAGCTTCCAGCCGCGAGCGTAATGCTGGTCGGGCTTGCGGTCAGGCTGATCTGTGGCGCAACCGGAGGCGCCGCCGGCGCATTCACGGTCAGCGCAATCGTCGCGCTCGCGGACTGCCCGTCCGCCGAGGAACCCTTCACCAGGACCTGGATCGTGCCGACGGTCGCTGTGCTGCTTGCACTTACCGTCAGCGTCGTGCTGCCGCCAGCCTGCAGTGTTGCCGTCGCCGGCGTCACCGTCACTCCGGCAGGCAGCCCCTGCTCCGTGATCGAAACCGTGCCGCCGTACTTGTTCGCCGTCGTCAGCGAGATCGTGATCGTGCCAGTCGTGCCCTGCGTGATCACCAGCGACGAGGCGCTCGATGTGAGCCCGTAGGTGCCGATCGTCGTGCCTCCGCAACCGTGGAGGAGGAGAAGCAACGGCAGACACAGAACCGACAGCAGGAGACTCGCGCGACGCATACCACTCCAGGCGCGGGCGCGCTCAAACAGGCTGCCCGTCAATGCGTCATCGTAGCGCTCGCGATTCTTTCCCTATATGACCCGTCGTAGCGAAACGCTTCCCACTTTTGTGGGAGCGCCTAAACAGCAACAGCCGCTGAGCCCTGTGCCGCCCACCACGCATCGAACAGCGCCAGCGCGCGCTCACACACCATCCGGTGCCGCTCTTTCTTGTCCCGCACCCGCCGCCGCGTCTCCTCATCGAGCGGCTCCAGCAGGTCGAACGTGATATTCGCCGGTTGGAACTGCTTCGCCTCCGCATGCGTGATGTAGTGCACCAGCGAGCCCAGCGCCGTTCCCCGCGGCACCGGCACCGCAGCCAGCCCCTGCACCATGCGCGCCGCGTACAGCCCGGCCAGCAGTCCGGTCGCGATCGACTCCGTGTAGCCCTCCACTCCCGAGAGCTGCCCCGCAAACAGGATGTCCCGCCGCTCCCGCAATGCCAGCGTCTCATCCAGCAACTGCGGCGCCTGGATGTAGGTGTTGCGGTGGATCTGCCCATAGCGCAGGAAGCGCGCTTGTTCGAGCCCCGGGATCAGCCGCAGCACGCGCGCCTGCTCGCCGTACTTCAGGTGATTCTGAAACCCGACCAGGTTGTAGGAGTCTGCCCGCAGATTCTCGCAACGCAACTGCACTACCGCCCACGGTGTCTTCCCCGTCCGCGGGTCGCGCAGCCCCACCGGCTTCATCGGCCCAAAGCGCAGCGTGTCACGCCCGCGCCGCGCCAGCTCCTCGATCGGCAGGCACGCCTCGAAGTACTTCAGCTTCTCCCACTCCTTCTCCTCGACGTCCTCCGCCGAGACGAGCGCGTCGTAGAAGCGGTCGTACTCCTCCTTGTTCATCGGGCAGTTGATGTAGTCCGCCGTGCCCTTGTCCCAGCGCGCCGCCATGTACACCTTGTCGCGGTCGATCGTGTCCGCATCCACAATCGGCGAGATCGAGTCATAGAACGCCAGGTGCTCTCGCCCGGCCACGCGCGCGATCTCGTCCGACAACGCAGGCGAGGTCAGCGGTCCGCTCGCCAGGATCGTCAGCCCACCGAACCCCTCCAGGCTCGTCACCTCTTCGCGCACCACGGTGATCCGCGGCTCGCGCGCAATCGCCTCACCGATCTGCGCCGAGAAGGCCTCCCGGTCGACCGCCAGCGCATGCCCGGCCGGCACTGCCGTCGCATCCGCCAGCCGCAGCAGCACCGACCCGGCGCGCCGCATCTCCTGCTTCAGCAGCCACGGCGCGGTCGACTCGCTCTCGGATTTCAACGAGTTCGAGCACACCAGCTCACCAAAGTCCGCCGTCTGGTGCGCCGGCGTCTGCCGCACCGGCCGCATCTCGTACAGCACCACCTCGGCACCCTGCGCCGCCGCCGTCAACGCCGCCTCCGGCCCTGCCAGCCCGCCACCAATCACACGTATCTTCTTCATCTCCCTCATTATAGGAAGCAGCCCTCCGGGCGATTTCAGCGCTGCCTTCGGCAGGCTCCGCGCATCTGAGTCGAATGGACATGACGCCTCACTCCACCGCCGGTCCCGATCGCTCCAGCTCGAGTCCGCAGAAGTCCCGCGCCGTCGTCTGTCTCTCCGGCGGCATGGACTCGGCCGTCTGCGCCGCCATCGCCGCTCGCGAGCACGAGACCTACGCGCTCCACTTCAGTTACGGCCAGCGCACTGAACAGCGTGAGCTCGAAAGCGCGCGCGCCATCGCGAAAGAGCTCGGGCTCGTCACTTTCCTGCCGCTCACCGTCGACATCTTCCGCATCATCGGCGGCTCCGCGCTCACCGACACCACCATCGACGTGCCCGATGCGCCGAAGGACGACGTCATCGGCGCCAGCATCCCGGTCACGTACGTGCCCTTTCGCAACGCGCACTTCCTCGCCGCCGCCGTCAGTTGGGCCGAGGTCCTCGGCGCGGAGGCCATCTACATCGGTGCGGTCGAGCAGGACAGCTCCGGCTACCCCGACTGCCGCCCCGCGTATTACGAGGCGTTTCAGCAGGTCATCCGCACCGGCACGCGTGACGGCAACATCCGCATCGAGACGCCGCTTATCTCCTTGCGCAAGCACGAGATCGTCCGCCGCGGCCTTGAACTCGCCGCACCCTTCCATGTAACGTGGTCCTGCTATTCGGGCACCCGGGCCGCCTGCGGCACCTGTGAGAGCTGCATCCTCCGCCTGCGCGCCTTTGCAGAAGCGGGAGTGGATGATCCCATCCCCTACGCCACGGACTGGAAACATACGGCCAACGCGTCCCGCCAGGAATCGAACACAAGCAAGTGAGGAGAAACCCTATGAAGAATCAACTTTGGCTCGCGGCTGCCCTGATGACGCCCCTCGCCGCACTGGCGCAGCAGCCCACCGGCTCCATTCACGGCCATGTGCAGGACCCCGCCGGCACACCCATGGCCAACGCCCAGGTGCAGGTCTCCACCGACGGCAAGAACGCCAAGTACACCTTCACCGCCGATCAGAACGGCGACTACAAGGGCGAGAACATCGAGCCCGGCACCTACGTCATCACCCTCTTCACCAAGAGCCCGCAGGACCAGAACCTGAAGCCGGTCGATCGCTTTGAGCAGGTCAAGATCGACGCCGGCCAGAATGTCGCGCAGGACTTCGATCTCTCCCGCCCCGACTACATCAAGAAGCTCTCGCCCGAGCAGCAGAAGGCCATCGAGGACGCGAAGGGCAAGAACGCCGCCATCCTCAAGGAAAACTCGCAGGTCAAGAACCTCAACGCCGACCTCGCCACCGCCCGCCAGGACATCAAGGACAAGAAGTTCGACGAAGCCGCTACCCTGATGCAGCGCGACGCCACCGCGAAGCCCGACGCCGCCGTGCTCTGGCTCGAACTGGCCATCGCGCAGAACGGCCTCAAGAAGTACGACGACGCCATTACCTCGGCCAAGAAGGCCATCGAGACCGATGCCGCCTCCAAGAAGCAGAGCCCCGAGGTTGCGGGCGCGGCCAACAACGCCCTCGGCGAGGCCTACGGCTACACCCAGAAGCCCTCCGATGCGGCTGCCGCGTATGACGCCGCCGCCAAGGCTCAGCCCGCCAGCGCCTCGATGTTCTATTCGAACGAGGCCATCGTGCTCGCCAAGTCCGGCGGTCAGCCCGATGCCGTCGTCGCCGCGGCCGACAAGGCCATCGCCGCCGATCCGAAGAAGCCCATCCCCTACTACCTGAAGGGACAGGCGCTCATCGGCAAGGCCAGCGTTGATCAGAAGACCGGCAAGATCGTCGCGCCCCCAGGCTGCGAAGAGGCCTACCAGAAGTACCTCGAGCTCGACCCCAGCGGTCCCTTCTCCAACGACGCCAAGGGCGTGCTCGAGCAGATCGGCACCAAGCAGTCCAAAAGCTACTCCGCAAAGAAGTAGTTATTCGGCAAAGAAGTAGCTACTCCGCAAGTCACCCCACCAAAGGGCGCCTCCGACCGGGGCGCCCTTGGTGTCTCTGCAATCCGTGTCTCTGCAATTCGTGACTCTGCAGAGTGCTCCGGCTCGGCGCACAATCAAAGAGCCCATGTCGCTGCTCACCTATCCCGAAGCTGCTGCACTGATCCTCAGCGAAGCCAACCGCCTCGCGCCCGCTCCGCGCACCGAGCGCCTCGCGCTGCCCGAAGCAGTCGGCCGCGTCCTCGCTGTGCCGGTCAGTGCGGATCGCGATCACCCACCCTTCGACCGCTCCACGCGCGACGGCTATGCCGTGCAGGCGGCGGCTCTCACCAGCGGAGCGTGGCTGCCCGTCATCGGTGAGCTGCGCGCCGGCCAGCCCGCCACTGCCGATCCGCTGCCCCAGGCCAGCACCCTCGCCATCATGACCGGTGCGCCCGTGCCACCCGGTGCCGATGCTGTCGTCATGCTCGAGCACATCGAGCGCCGCGACGACGCCATGCGCCTCGCGCCACCGCCGAGCCCTGCTCACTCGCTCCGCCCCGGCAGCAACATCGTTCCCACCGGCGCCGAGGCGCGCAGCGGCGATGTCCTTGTCCCCGCAGGCATTCGGCTCGCCGCGCCCCACCTCGCCGTGCTCGCCGCTGCCGGCGCGGCCACCGTTGAAGTCACGCGCCGCCCCCGCGTCGCCATCCTCGCCACCGGCGATGAGCTCGTCGAGCTCACCGACTCGCCCCTGCCCCACCAGATTCGTAACTCAAACAGCTACACACTCGCCGCGCAGGTCGCGCTCGCTGGCGGCGAGCCGCAACGGCTCCCCATCGCCCGCGACGATCTCGCCTCGCTCGACACCCGCCTCGAGGAGGCGCTCCAGTGCGACCTGCTGCTGCTGTCGGGCGGCGTCTCCGCTGGTCAGTACGACCTCGTCGAGCAGGCGCTCGCCGCCCGCGGCGCTCGCTTCCACTTCACCGGCGTCCGCATCCAGCCCGGCAAGCCCGCCGTCTTCGGCGAGCTGCCCGCGCACAGTGCCCGCTCCATGGCGCTGCCCTTCTTCGGGCTGCCCGGCAATCCTGTATCCACCATGGTGACGTTTCTGCTCTTCGCCGCGCCGCTGCTGCGGGCGCTGGCCGGCGAGCAACAACGCGCGCCCCGCTTCGCCCAGGCCACCCTCGCCCACGACGAAGCCGCCGCAAAGATCACACGCTTCCTGCCCGCGCACCTCGCGGCCGACTGGGACCACGCCACCGTCCAGCGCATCGCCTGGCAAGGCTCCGGCGACCTCGCCGCCACCGCCCGCTCCAACTGCTTCGTCGTCCTCGCGCCAGACATCGACTACCAGGCCGGCAGCACCGTTCAGGTGCTGCTCGGGTAACGGCGGTCAGCTCCCCGCTACACTAGCCGCATGACCCCGCTCTCCCACTACGACGAGACCGGCCGCGCCAGCATGGTCGACGTCAGCAGCAAGGCCGCCACTCGCCGCGAAGCCACCGCCTCCGCCTTCGTGGCGCTCTCCCCCGCCGTGCTCGCCGCCCTGCCGCAGAACCCCAAGGGCAATCCGCTCGAGGTCGCGCGCTTCGCCGGCATCCAGGCCGCCAAGCGCACCGCCGATCTCATCCCCATGTGCCACCCTCTGGCGCTCACTCACATCGACGTCACCGCCACGGTGACAGAAGGCGGCATCACCATCCGCGCCACCACGGCGACTACCGCCGGTACCGGCGTCGAGATGGAAGCCCTCACCGCTGCCTCCGTCGCCGCCCTCACCGTCTACGACATGTGCAAGGCGCTCGACAAATCCATCACCATCGAGCACATCCGCCTCGAACACAAATCCGGCGGCAAGAGCGGCGACTACACGCGATAGGTGCTTGGTCAGCGCCTTTAGTCCGCAATCCCGACGTTCGGCGGGTCGATGCCCAACGCCGTTGCCAGCGCGACCAGGTGATCCTGCTCCTGCACGATGATCTCGCGCAGGCTCTCCGCAATCGCGAACTCGTTCAGCTCATCGGCCTGCCTGATCCGGCGGCGATACTGCCGAATCGTCTCGGTCTCATTCTCAAGATCGAAGCGCAGCATGTCTTCCGCCTTCTCCGACGTGCGCACCGGCTTCGGCGTCACGGCCGGCATACCGCCCAGGTAGTCCACATGGTTCGCCACCTGCAGCGCATGGTCCAGCTCCTCCTTCGCATGCACGGCCAGCTCGTCGGCGATGTTCATGTACGCCGCACCCTTCAACACCTGGGAGTAGTTCACATACGAGATAATCGCCTGGTATTCGCGCGACAGGTCCTCGTTCAGCAGTTCGATCAACGTCTCGCGGGTCACGGTCGTGCTTTCATTCGCGGGCATAAGTCTCCAGCCGCCTGGGATTGAACTTGCAGCGGCACACACCTAGCATGCCAGAGAACGCCCGGTGCGTTCTGGGCGGAAACAGCACCCGACTCGCGCCCGGCGCTCACGGCCCGGCCGCCAATGCTGCCGGTCCCCACACCACCTCCGGACACGCCGTGAGTCTTGACGCCCTCGGGTTAGCTTCGTAAGGTGTAAGCCGTTACAAAAAGGACACCGAACGATGCGCCGGACTCTTCTCTCGCTCTCTCTGCTCGCCCTCTCCTGCATCTCCGCGCACGCCCAGTCCAAGCTCGCCGCCACCCCCGCCATGGGCTGGAATAGCTGGAATCACTTCGCCGGCCACGTCACCGACGCCGACGTGCGCCACGCTGCCGACACCATCGTCTCCAGCGGCATGAAGGATGCCGGCTACATCTACGTCAACATCGACGACACCTGGGAAGGCAAGCGCGACGCCCAGGGCAACATCACCACCAACAGCAAGTTCCCCGACATGAAGGCGCTCGCCGACTACGTGCACGCGAAGGGCCTCAAGATCGGCATCTACTCGTCGCCCGGACCGAAGACCTGCGCCGGCTATCCCGGCAGCTATCAGCACGAAGAGCAGGACGCAAAGACCTACGCAGCCTGGGGCATCGACTACCTGAAGTACGACCTCTGCAGCTACAACGAAATCATGCGCTCCACGGCGCCGAACGACCAGGCCAAGCAGTACGAGATGATGCGCGCCGCGTACGACAAAATGCATCGCGCGCTCGAGGCCACCGGCCGCCCCATCTTCTACTCGCTCTGCCAGTACGGCTTCGGCTCCGTGTGGAAGTGGGGTCCCACCGTCGGCGGTAATTCATGGCGCACCACCGACGATATCCAGGACAACTACATGAGCATGTCGAACATCGGCTTCGCTCAGGCCGGCCTCTCGCCCTTCGCCGCGCCCGGCCACTGGAACGACCCCGATATGTTGGAAGTCGGAAACGGCAAGATGACCTCCACCGAGTACCGCACCCACATGAGCCTGTGGGCGATGCTCGCCGCGCCGCTGCTCGCCGGCAACGACCTGTCGCAGATGTCGGTTGACACGAAGTCCATCCTGCTTAACAAGGATGTGATCGCGATCGACCAGGACCCGCTCGGCAAACAGGGCGACCGGGTCAGCGCCAACGGCCCGTTCGAGGTCTGGTCGAAGCCGCTCGCCGATGGCTCGCTGGCCGTCGCTCTCTTCAACCGCGGCACGGATGAAGAAGAGATGGCGATCCCGACCGAAGCCCTCGGCATCCACAACGCCAGCCACATCCACAACATCTGGAGCCCGGAAGACACCGGCAACGGCCCCTGGAAGGTCCCCTCGCACGGCGTCGTCCTGTTGCGCGTCTCGCGCTAGCGCAGCCTGCGACTGGACATCCAAACGTCACATCTCACACCGCTTTTTGCTGGCAACGGAGGCGACCCGGGGTAGGATAGGCGCATGAAACGGCTGCTCACCCTCGCGCTCCTCGCCTGCCTGCCTGCGGTCGCCTTCGCGAAAGACGATCTCTCGAAGTACACCGGCACCTACAAGGGCGAGACGCGCTCGAAGGGTGAGACGCGCGTGCAGGGGCGTGAGGGTGAGTTCGCCACCCGCCATCACACCATGACGCTCAGCCTCGGCGAGGACGGCTCCGCCACCCTCGCGCAATCGCCCGACGCCGAGCACGAGATCACGAGCTTCGCCCACTGGACTCATCAGGGCGACCTGATCAAGCTGACCTTCGACCCCGTCGACAAGCAGCCCACACCGGCGCCGATGACGTTCAAGATGGATCACAAGACGCTCACCGCCGCCACGTACGACCACTCGCTCTGGCGCACCCTGCCGCCCCCCACCATGAAGCGCGACAAGCAGCACGACACCAGCAACGACCTCTAGAGAAATGAAGCTGGCGCTGCTTCGGTTCATAAACCTGCTCATGGCGGCAGCGTGTCTCGCATTTCCCTCTCCCGCACAGCAGCCAACTGCGCAGGTGCCGGCGAACGATTGCACGAGCGCGGTACCAGCCGCCATCGCCAGACTTCACGACCCAAACGACATTGCCCCGGTGGACCTGGAAACCATGGCGCGCTGCCACGTTACTACCTCGGTCCCCCTGCTGCGGCGACTGTTCGACAAGCCTGGCGAACCGAAAGACGATCTGTACCCGGGCTTCACCAAGGCGAAAGTCGCGAACGTCCTGCTCAGGCTCGGTGTCAAGGACGGACCGTACTGGGACTTTCTCTCTGAACACGCACACCGGGTACTCACCGATCCGCCACCGACGCCCTTCGCGTACGACGAGAACGGGGCGGCAATCAAGACGGCTCCATCCGCAAGGTTCGTTATCTGGGCGAACAATCACAAGATGTCTCTCGAAGACGCCTTCCAGTACGCGACCTACGAGATGATGGCCACCATCGTTTTCATCGGCAGTGCAGACGACCCGCGCGCTATCCCAATACTGAAGCAAGCCTTGGCCCTGGATAACATCCTGATCCAGGCTCAGGCAGCCATGGGTTTGGCGGAACTTAACGTAACCGATGCTGTGCCAGATATCGTTCGCGCCTGTGCGGAAGCACCCCGCAGCGAAGCAGGTACGATCGCGAGGTCACTTGTCTATTTCGACACACCAGCCGCCCAGTCGGCAGTCGACAAGTACCTCGAGCCATCCGCTGCCCATGCGCTTCGCATGAGCCGCGCACAAGGCCAGACACCGTTTAACTGAGCAGCGGCCCAGCTCGGACGCCTTCCTGCTCCTGCTGGTCAATCCCTGTTCCCCCTTAGGCGAAGAAACGCCGAAGCCGAGCGCTACAATACCCCAATGCTGTCCGCTGTCCCCGCTGCCGCCGATTCCCTCGCCTGGGCCCACCCGATCGTTCGCGAGTGGTTCGTCAGCCGCTTCGGCACACCCACCGAGCCGCAGATCGAGGGCTGGCCCGCCATCCTCGCTGCCCGCCCCACCCTGATCTCCGCTCCCACCGGCTCCGGCAAGACGCTCGCCGCCTTCCTCATCTGCATCGATCAGCTCTTCCGCAAAGCCCTCGCCGGCACGCTCGAACCGCACACGGAGGTCGTCTACCTCTCGCCGCTCAAGGCGCTCTCGAACGACATCCGCAAGAACCTCGAAGAGCCTCTGCAGCAGATCCAGCAGCTCGCGCTCGAGCGCGGCTACCTCTGCCCGCCCATCCGCTCCGCCGTCCGCACCGGCGACACGCTGCCCGCCGAACGCCGCCAGCAACTCCGCCAGCCACCCCACATCCTCGTCACCACACCGGAGTCGTTCTTCATCCTGCTCACCGCCGAGAAGAGCCGCCAGAACCTCGCCCGCGTGCGCACCGTCATCGTCGACGAGATTCACGCCATGGCCGACGACAAGCGCGGCGCGCACCTCATGCTCTCGCTCGAGCGCCTCGACGCGCTCGTCTGCGGCGAGAACCGCCTCGCCCCGGGCTCCTTCATTACAGGCTTTGCCGCGGAACAGGCCCTCAGCCCGCCCACGTCCGTTTCTCCCACAACTTCGGACGTGAGCGACCATCGTGAGCGAACCGCACTGCACGAGCCGCAGGCTCCGCCGCCAGGACGGCGAGTCCCCCAGCGCATCGGCCTCTCCGCAACGCAGAACCCCATCACCCTCGTCGCCGACTACCTCACCGGATCACGTCACCGCGACTGTGCCATCATCGAGGTCGGCCGCCGCCGTCACTTCGACCTCGCCATCGAAGTCCCCAGCGAAGAGCTCGGCTCCATCACCACCAACGCCATCTGGGTCGACGTCCACAACCGCATGGCCGAGCTCGCGCGCGAGCACCGCTCCACCCTCGTCTTCGTCAACACCCGCTCGATGGCCGAACGGCTCGCCTTCCAACTCGGCGAGCGACTCGGGCATGAGAACGTCGCCACCCACCACGGCTCGCTCTCCCGCCAGCTTCGCCTCGAAGCCGAGCGCCGCCTCAAGGCGGGCGAGATTCAGCTCCTCGTCGCCACCGCCTCGCTCGAGCTCGGCATCGACATCGGTGCCATCGACCTCGTCATCCAGCTCAACACGCCGCGCGCGCTCGCACCCGCGCTGCAGCGTGCCGGGCGTGCGGGCCACTGGCGCGGCGCCACGCCCAAGGCGCGCTTCTTCGCCACCACGCGCGACGACCTCATGGAGCTCGCCGCGCTCATCCAGGCTATGCGCGCCGGCGCGCTCGATCAGCTCGAGCTCCCGCCCGAGCCACTCGACGTGCTCATGCAGCAGATCGTCGCCGTCTGCGCCGCCGAGCCCTGGCAGGAAGACGACCTCTACGCGCTCGTCACCCGCGCGCACCCCTATCAGCAACTGCCGCGCAGCACGTTCGATGAGCTGCTCTGCCTGCTCGCCGACGGCATCGAGTCCTCGCGCGGCCGCTACGGCGCCTACATCCTGCGTGATCGCGTCCACGGCCGCCTGCAGGCCCGCCGCGGCGCACGCTCCATCACCGTGCTCAACGGCGGCACCATCCCGGACACCGCCATCTTCTCCGTCATCCTCCAGCCCGACGGCATCCCCATCGCCACCCTCGATGAAGAGTTCGCCATCGAGTCCTCCGTCGGCGACGTCATCCAGCTCGGCAACGCCTCATGGCGCGTCTCTGCCATCGAGAGCGCCGGCAAGCTCTACGTCGAAGACGCGCACGGCCAGCCACCCTCGGTTCCCGTCTGGCGCGGCGAAGCCCCGCAGCGCACACCCGAGCTCTCCCGCTGGATCAGCGACCTCCGCCGCGACCTCGACGAGCGGACCCGCGGCCTCGTCCCCGGCTACCTGTCGCAGACCGACCCACACGTCGCCGCCACGGTGACGTGGCTCAAGGACGAGTGCGGCCTCAACGACGCCGGTGCCGAGCAGCTCATCGCCTACGTCGTCGCCGGCCGCGCCGTCCTCGGCACCGTCCCCACGCTCGACACCATCATCGCGGAGCGCTTTTTCGACGAAGGCGGCGGCATGCAGCTCATCCTGCACGCCCCCTTCGGCGGCCGCATCAACAAGGCCTGGGGACTCGCCCTGCGCAAGCGCTTCTGCCGCGGCTTCAACTTCGAGCTCCAGGCCGCCGCCACTGACAACGGACTCAACATCTCGCTCGCCGAGCAGCACTCCTTCCCTCTCGCCGACGTCTTCCAGTTCCTCACCACCAGCACCGTCACCGAGCTGCTCGAACAGGCCTCGCTCGCCTCGCCCATCTTCAAAACACGCTTCCGCTGGGACGCCACCCGCAGTCTGCAACTGCTACGGTTTCAGAAGGGCAAGAAGGTGCCCCCGCAGATCCAGCGCACCCGCACCGAAGACCTGCTTGCCAGCGTCTTCCCCCAGGCCGCCGCGTGCTTCGAAAACATCGAAGGCGACATCGAGATCCCCAGCCACCCGCTCATCCGTGAAGTCATGAAGGACGTCCTCGGCGAAGCCATGGACCTCGCCGGCCTCATCGATGTGCTCGCGAAGATCGACTCCGGCGCCATCCGCTGCCTCGCCGTCGACTCCACCGTGCCCTCCGTCTTCTCGCACGGCCTGCTCAACGCCAACCCCTACGCCTTCCTCGACGACGCCCCCGCCGAGGAGCGCCGCGCCCGCGCCGTCAACATGCGCGGCATGGTGCCCGATGCCCTGCTCGGCGAAGCGGGCCGACTCGATCCCGAAGCCATCCGCAGTGTTCGCGACGAGTGCTGGCCAGACATCCGCGACGAGCACGAACTGCACGACCTGCTCCACTCGCTCATCCTCGTGCCTGCATCGCTGCTCGACCACCCGCGCGCCCACGGCTGGAATCTCTTCTTCGAGCGCCTCCTGCGCCACTCCCGCGCGCTCGATAGCGGTGACTCCGCCGCCCACATCCTCGCGGCCGAGCGCCGCGACGACCGCGCCAACCTGCTCTCACCCAATCCCGATCTGCCGCTGTTACAAAAGGCGCTGCACGCCTGGCTCTCCATCCTCGGCCCGCAGACCGCCGATTCGCTCTCGAGCTACCTCAGCCTCGACACGGCCGCCGTCTCGAACGCCCTGCTCGCCATGGAGTCGCACGGCACCATCCTCCGCGGCGACTTCGACCCCGACCTTGTTGACACCACACCAGACGCGAGCGACCACCGGGAGCAAGCCCCACAACACGAGCCACCGGCTCCGTTGCCCGAACGGCCAGTCCAGTGGTGCGAGCGGCGGTTGCTGCAGCGCATTCACAAGCGCACCATCCACTCCCTGCGCCGCCAGATCGAGCCCGTCGCTCCCGCGCAGTACATGGACTGGCTCCTCGGCTGGCAACACCTCGCACCGCAAACGCAGCTCACCGGCGAAGAAGGCGTGCTTGATGCACTCCGCCAGCTCGAAGGCTTCGAAGCCCCGGCCATCGAGTGGGAGACCACGCTCCTCCCCCAGCGCGTCGCCAACTACGATCCGCGCTGGCTCGACACGCTCTGCATGGCCGGCGTCGTCGGCTGGGGCCGCGTCTCGCCGCACCCCGCCTTCCACGCGCCGGAGAGCGGCGCGCCCCGTCGCGTCGTGCCCACCAGCATGGCCCCCATCACCTTCTTCCTGCGCGAAGATGCGCACTGGATGGACGGCTGTCTCCGCGCGCGCGAGCTGCCGGAATCCGCCCTCGCCTGCTGTCTGTCACCCCTCGCGTTACGTGTTCGCTCGCAGCTCGAGCAGGCCGGTGCCGCCTTTGCCGCCGACCTCAGCCGCCAGCTCAGCGCAACGCTGCCCGAACTGCATCACGCCCTCTGGGAGCTGGTCGCCGCCGGCCTCGTCACCGCGGATGGCTACGACAGCCTCCGCGCCCTCATCGATCCGCGCCGCAAGTCCACCAGCAGCACGCCCTTCCGCATGCGGGGCACGACGCAGCGCGCCCGCAACACCGCCGGCCGCTGGAGCCTGCTCGTCGCCCCCGCGCCCGTGCTCGACAGCACGCTCAGCGCCACCGACGCTCGCCAGGCCACCGCCCTCGCTGACGCGCAACGCCGCGAGCAGCAAGCCGAATCCGCCGCCCTCGTCCTGCTCTGGCGCTACGGCATCGTCTTCCGCGACCTGCTGGAGCGCGAAACCAACATGCCCCGCTGGCGCGACCTGCTCGGCATGTTCCGTCGCCTCGAGGCGCGCGGCATCGTGCGCGGCGGTCGCTTCCTCTCCGGCTTCCCCGGTGAGCAGTTCGCGCTGCCCCAGGCCGTTGACTCCCTCCGCCAGTCGCGCCGCTCCTCACAGGACACCGCCGCAGTAACGATCTCCGCCTGCGATCCCGCCAACCTGGTCAGCATCGTCGTTCCCGGCGAGCGCCCGGCCGCCATCCCCGGCCGCACCGTCAGCTTCCGCAGCGGTCACGCCCTGCGCGACGATGCAGCAGGCCCCGTGCTCACCATCGACCCCTCTCTGCTCGAAGCCGCGGCGCCCGCGCAGCTCTCCCTCGGCCATGACTGAGCCGCCGCGCCAGGACGCACCACCACCCAAACCACGCGAAGGCGAGGACTACTATTGGGAAGGTCCGTACATGGTCTTCACCGCTGCGTGGCATCTCAAGCGCGGCACCTGCTGCGGCTCCGCCTGCCGCCACTGCCCGTACCAGCACATCAACGTCCCGCCGCGCCGCTAGTGCTGCTCACCAACGGCGCCGCTATCAGCACAGCCGCCTTCGCAATCCGCTTCTCATGGCCGCGCGCCATCACCGTCCAGCTCTGCTGGTCGGTCGAATACTCCTGCCGGAACTCGATTGTGTCCGGCGTGGTGAACGTATTCACCACGCGGTAGTACGTCGTCGTCGCGCCGTCAGGCACCTGCCACGGAAACGTCCACACATTCCCGCGAATCTCGAGCGCGCCCTTGCCCGCACCGCTGCCATCCGCAGGAATCGGATAGCTGGTGTAGCGATCGGCCTTGGCATCGTAGGTGAACACCAGCAGCGCCTTCGCATCCCCATCCACGGTCTGCCGGCAGGCCAGGTACGGCGCGCTCCGCCAGCAATCATTCTTCAACGTGTTCGTCTCGTGCGACGTCTTGCTGTGCGCCGTGTCCAGATGATCGATCTGCACCGACCAGGTGCCCGCATACGCCGCCACCGTATCGATGCCGGGCTCCGCAGCGATGCCGGACACACACGCCAGCATCAGCAACGGCAGTATCGCTCGTGCCCTCATGACAGCCCCTCCATATCTCGGACAGCGCCATCACTCTAGCCCGCGGCCATAACCGTCGCAATGTCAAAGCGCCATAGTCGCGGAAACACCTTGTCGGCACAACTCTCCCGCGGTACCCTCACGCCCAATTCCACTCTGCATGCTTTCTTCGAGGTCCGGTCCGTGCACACCTTCGCTCTTCGCGTAGCAGTCCTCTGCTCTATCGGCGGTGCGCTGTGCAGTGCGCCAGCGCAGGAGGCCACGCCCGCGTCGTCAGCAGACATACCGCGGCCGCTCAGCCCGTCTGTCTCCATCCTCGAAGGCCATCACGCTCCCTCAGGCACCCGCTATGCGCGCCTCTTCCTGATCGCATCGTCGGTCGCCGGCAGCGCCACTCCACCCCCCACCCTCACCATCCAGTGCACAGAACTCAACCGGAAACGCACTGTCAGTCTGTTCGTCAACTTTGGTGGGGTGACGGACCAAAGCTTCCCTGCTCCATTCCACCGCACAAATACAGAGCTGTTCCCGCCGCAGAACCCTACCCTCTCGCTCGACATGCGCTTCGTCGGTTACATCACCAGCAAGCCCTTTCGCCGCGACTGGGAGCAGCTACCCTCCGGCAATCTGCGCTACCGCAACCCTGGCATGGACAGCCGGAACCTGGACGGGCCCGCGTTCTTCCTCGGCTACCTTCGCTCCCTGCCCCAGCTCCGTATCGGCGACGCACATCGCAAAGATCCGGCGGCTAGCGCCGTCTTCGACACGGCCCCACTGCTCGACGCCATGCAACACACCGCGCTGTGCCAGTAGCTCACTTCCGAATCGGGAAGCAATTCCAACACGCCACCAGAACGGTGGCTTATCTTCCTTCGGAACTCGCTACACTGGTATTAGGGGTTGAGAAAGAGCTGGCTTGCTGGCCCGTGCGGCCATCGCTAACTCCTTTGCTCAGACATCTTTGCCAGTAACTCCCATGAATGACCACACTTAGCGGCCTCGCTGGAGCTAAGTGCCTGCGCATGTGACAGATAAGCTCCAGACCCGGGTTCGGGGAGGGGGGGAAGGTCCCCCCTTAGCGCACCAGCAAGCCTGTCCTCGGAAAGCTGAACGAGCCAGCGCGATCGTCGATCACATTCACCTGGCATACGTACTGCCCCGGCTTCAGGTCCTTCAGCGGCACGTCGAACTGGAACGCCACCACGTTGCGCGATGGGTCGGTCAGCTTGGTCGCCTCAATCAGCGGCGTCTCAAATACCTTCTTCGAGCCGGAGAGAAACTCGATAGAGGTCAGCAACCGAGGCTGTTGCGTCTGCCCCGCCGCTCCCTTCGATGGCCCGTAGACCTCGTACAGCAGGTAAAGGTGCCCATCCTGCCGGAACACGTGCGCAACGTTCGGCACCCACAATTGTCCGTCCTGGATCAGCGGGTCCACCTCGCGGCTCTTGCCCGGCGCCGGCTGCCGCTGGCTCGCCAGCACCACAGACGACAGCTTCACCGGCGCCTTGTTCAGGTCCGGCACATTGATATCGGTCTCGAACGAGCCCATGTGACCCGTCTCGTTCTCCCGCACCACGAACTTCAGGTGATACTTGCCCGCCGGAAGCGTGAAGCTGGTCGTGTACTGCACGTTCTTGCGTGAAACCAGCTGTTGCTGATCGACGGCCAGCTTCACCGTCTGCCGGATATCGCCCGCCGGATGCCCGGCCGCATCCTTCACCGCGCCGATGATGTCGATCGTCGCCTTGTCGCGATCGCCGCCCTTCACAAACGGGATCTGCGAGCCCGGCACGATCAGCGACACCGGGATGTAATACCGGCCACCGCCGACCTGGAAGTAGTACGCAGCAAGATACACCGGCACATCGGTAGCCGGCAGATCGCTCTCAAGCTGCTCGGTCAACTGCCGCTCGCGGTCTTCGCGGTTCGAGTGCTGGTAGTCCGCAGGCGCGTAATACCCCGGCCGGAACTCGAGCTTCACATCCGGCCGGTTCACCCGGATCTGCAGCTTGCGATAGCGCCCGTCGCGCGCCGGATTGCTCGAGCTGAAGCCGAGTACGTAGTACTCGGCCGTGTCATGCTCCATCGCCTGGAACGCAGGCGCGAAGTCGTTCGAGTCGCCAAAGAACCGGCCACCCGTATCCGCAGCCAGCGTCGACAGCACCTCCTGCGAGTTGAAGTTCGCATCGAGGTTGTTCTGGAACGCGCCGCCGTTGTACGCACTCACGCCGCGGATCGAGCCCGTCGACGCATCGCCCAGCGGCGAGATCGCCTGCAGCCCGCGCGTGTCCACGCTGTAGATCGCCAGGTTCGACCGCACCGCCGCGTTCGCCGCCGAGCGCAGCGACGCCTGGTTCTCAATGCCGTCGCGCTGAATGCCGCCCGAGAAGTAAAGCAGTGACTTCTTCTGGTTGATCGACCCGAGCGAGCGGGCAATCTCGGCAATCGCGTAGAGCTGGCGATCCGTGTTGAGGTCGTTGTACTCGCTCTCGTCCGGCGTGTAGCTGCCCGCGTCTTCCACCTGGTTGGTGGTTGCGTTGGCGCCCGGCGTGTAGCCGTTCTGCTGCCCACCGCCGTACCTGGTCACGGCAGTGAGCAGCCGCTGCTTATCCGCAGTGAAGTCCTGGTCCACGCTGAGCGATGCACTCAGCGACACAGCGGCCACCAGGTCCGCCGGCTGCATCTGCCGGTTGATGTAGTTGCGCGCCGCCTCGACCGAGCGAGTCAGATCGTCCGGCTGCATCGAGGTCAGGTCGAAGAACAGGATGATCAGCCGGTGGTTGCGCAGCGCATCGCCTGTCACGACCCCGGCAGCCGTGGCAGCAGCAGCGCGGCTCGTGTTGAGGATCGCGCCCTCGCGGCCGCTCACGGTCGCTTCGTTCAGCGGCGCCGCCTTGTCGATGTTCTGGAAGTCGAACGTCTGGATCGTCTGCGGCTTGCCGTTCTCAAGGATTGTGAAATCCTTCGCCGTCAGCCCCTCGATGACTGCGCCCGTCTTGCGATCGCGCACCACAACGTTCGTGAGCACGAGATCGCTCTGCACCTTAAGAACGTAACTGTTCTGGGTCGGTGTGTTCGTATCGCTCGACGGCGCGGGCGTTTGCTGGGCGCTAATAGCCGCAGGCAGCAGCATGGCCAGCAGAAGGATAGAGAGCACTCCGGGAGCGCGCATCAGTAACGGAACCTCGCGACGAAGGTGATCTTGCGCTGTGCGGCGGTCGCGGTCACCTGTCCGTAGGTGTTCGAGCCGAGGTTGGTGTCCACGCCTGCGTACTGGACGGTATTGAACACGTTGTCCGCCGTGGCCCGCATCTCGAGGTTGCGCATTTCGCCAAAGCGGATGGATTTGGACAAGGACGTATCGAAGGTCACCGTGCCCGGCCCCGGAATCGAGTAGCGCGACGCCGTCCCATACACCTGGCCCGCCGCGAAGTCGCTGCTGAAGGCCTGCGTGTTGAACCAGCGGTTCAGCCTGCCGCCGCCCGCGGTCAGCGATGTGCCGCTGACGCGATTCGGCCGAAGCGACCCGGTGCTGCCGCGCGCCACATCGGCAATGTTCGCCACGAAGTGCGGCGTCAGCGGCTCACCCGTGGCGAAGCCAAAGCTGCCCGATACCGACGTGTTCGCCAGCAGGTGCGAGCCCCAGCTTCCACTGGTCAGGAAGTGCGCATCCGGGCCGAAGGGCAGCTCATAGACGAAATCGCCCTTGACGTTGTGACGTATATCGAAGGAGGAGTTCGACTCCTCAGCGCGGATGTTCTGCCAGTTCTGCGCGACCACAGCCGTGGTGCCGCCATTGCCGCCGATCGCGCTCGCATCATCGATCGCATGCGAGTAGGTGTACGTTGCGCCGAGTGCGATACCGCTCTGCATGCGGCGTCGCAGACGAACCGTGCCCGCGTTGTAGTTAGAAAAGCCGATCGAATCCGAGTAGTTGTAATATGCACCGCTGAGCGATGCGTCGCTCGTCCGGCCCGGTGCGGTCAGCACGTCCAGCCGTGCTCCCTTCGCCCCGTTATAGCCCACGTTCAGCACGATGCCTGCCGGCAGCGTGCGCTGCACGTCGATGTTCCACACCTGCACGTAAGGCAGCCGGAAATTCTTGTTCACCGAGTAGTTGCCGGTGGCCTGCGGCGTGCCAAATCCGTTTGCCAGTGTGATGTCTGCGCCCTGTGTCGCCTGATTGGTCTGCACATCCGCGAACGGCGGCTGGAAGGCAAGGCTCTGCACGAAGTTCACATACTGCCCGTTCGCGTAGTTGATGGCGTAGCCGCCGCGCACCACCAGGTTGTGCGCCGCACGCCACGCGAAGCCGATGCGCGGAGAAAAGCTCCGCCGGTCCGGGCGAATCAGCGAGTCGGGATAGCTGCCGGTGAACGGACCGACACCGCCGGCCAGCACCGTCGCAACCTGGGTGAAGTCGCGGCTGGGGTCAATCGTTGCGAGCCGGTTGGTCTTCTCCCCATACGGTGAGAAGTACTCCCACCGCAGCCCGGCAAGCACGGTCAGGTTCGAGCGCAGGCGCCAGTCGTCCTGCACGAACAGGTCGTACACATTTTCGCGTAAGTAGGCCTTCTGGTAGGGAGCCTGCAGGGTGGTCTGCTGCGGCGTGCCCAACAGGAAATCTGCCAGTGACGAGCCAGTGCGCGGCTGTCCATTGCCTTGATCTGTGCCTGTGCCGTTAAGGGTGCTCGAGCCCGGCTGCTGTGTAATCAGGCCGGTGAAGATAAAGGTGCCAGTCGAGTTGGTCTGTCCGATCGTGTTCAGGTTCACCCGCTTGTAGTCGCCGCCAAACTTCACGTTGTGCTTGCCGCGCACCCACGAACTCGACTCCGTGATGCCGATCGACTGGTTCACCTGCGAGTTCGGCTGCTGCTCGTTCAACCCCGAGAACTGGACCAGCGTGACGCTGGGCAGGCCGTAGTTGATCGGATTCACGGCCGCGCCATTCAGCACATGGATGCCGAGCCGGCTCGCAATGTCCTCGCGATTGGTGAACAGGTTGGCAAGCTGCGTATCTGTCCGGTTCAGGCTGGCGCTGATGGTATGGGTAAGCCGGTTGCGGCTGAGCGTGTAGCCCGCCTGCACAGAGTACTGGTGCACCTGCTCGGAGCCGCCGAGCTCGGGAAACAGATTCAACTGGTCGGATGCACTATGCGAGTAGTTGAAGTTGGCGTTCACGCTGTGCTGCACACCCGGAGCGCTGGCACCGGTGAACTGTCGAAGCATGCTCGAGATCGCTGTGCCGCTGCCGAAGCTGCGGTTGTAGCGGACGCCAACCTGCGTCGTGTGGGTGGTCGCTGTGGTCAGCCGCTGATAGTTCTGCCGATTGCCAGTCACGGCGGCGGTGCTGATATTCGGCAGCGGCACATAGCCCAGCAGCGCCGCAGCCTGCGGGCTGATCCGGTTGGCCGGGATCACATTGCCGGCAAAGGGCTGCCCCGTGGACGGATCGTAGATCGTGGGCTGGCCCGCCGCAGAGAAGTTCCCGTCGCGTTCGAACGTATCGGGGACGGTGCCGTATTCATCGAACGGGGCGGAGGTGCGATTCCCGATCAGCGACAGAAACAGGAAATCCTTCTTGTCGTTGTCGATCAGGTGAGGAATGTACGGCGCGCCGGCGTAGATCAGGCCGTATCGGTTGGAGCTATAGGCGGGTTTGCCGACCGGCTGCCCGCGCAAAGCGAAGTCTTTCGCGTCGAAGACACTGTTGCCCGCGGTGTAGAAGATTGCGCCGTGCGGGCGGCTCGGGTTGAAACGGCGGAAGTTGAACCCGCGCCCAGCGCCCGGTCCCCCACCACCCGGTCCACCACCAAAGCCGCCGCGTCCTCCGCCACCGCCGCCGAAGCCCTCGAAGTTGCCGCCCTGCCGTTGCCCTGGAATCTGCGCGAGAGTCTGCTGTTGCTGCATGTTCTCGATGTTGTCGCGCATCTGGTCCTGGTTGATGCCGGCGAAAGGATTGCTCGTACCGCTCTGGCCGGTGACGGCGACGGACTCACTCGAGAAGTCACTGTTCTGCGCAGCCGAGGGCACCGCGGGGGCCCCACCGCCTTCGCCGCCCGCAGTCGCTCCCAGGGCGCCAGCCAGCAGTCCCAGGTTCTGCGCACCGCCACCCGCATACTGCCGTGCGCCGCCGCCATTGCGAGTGCCTGCCCCAGCCGGGCCGAAGCCGCCCGCGGCTGGCCCCCGCGGCCCCGACTGCTCGGCCGGCTCGCGCGATGCAAGCACAAGGCCGAAGTCGGCGGCGGCCGATGCTGCGCCACCATGCAGCAGCACCTCGTGCGTGGCCGCGGCGAAGGCGGCGAACTCGGCCCGGATCACGTACCGGCCATCCACATCGATGTGCAACGTGTACGCGCCGCCTGCATCGGTCGCCGTCACAAACTGCTGCCCGGTCAGCGTGTTCTTCGCGGTCACGGTCACGCCGGGCAGCGGTGTCGGGCCGGACTTCACCACACCCGTCACGGTGCCCCCGGCTCCCGGCTGGGCAGTGACAGACGCGTCCGGAGCAGACAAGGCGGGAGCCTGCGCTGGTGGCGGCGCAGGCGGCGCTGCCTGCGCCCACGCAGGCAGGTGCACTGCGAGCAGCAGCGCTGCCGCTGAACCGGTCCGCTTCATCGGGCCTCTGCGCCTGCGTCCAGCCATGGTTCGTGTCCCTTCAGGTCGAAGACAGTCAACGTCGTCGCGGTGAACACGCCGTTGACCACTTGTCCCTCTGCTCTGAATCCCCGACCTGGTTGCAGGTCGGCAAGCGTCACAGCGTCGCGCTTCTCGCGGAAGGAGGTGTTCTCGTCCACCGCAATCGTTTGATCCACGCCGTCCAGCCGATGCACCTCAATGCGTGTTCCGCGAATCGCCGTAATCTTCCCGGCGCTCCATGTCTTGCCCAGGCCCTCGCGCGCCTTCCGCACCTCTTCGGCGGGGATATCAATCAGGATGGCCGCACCCACCGAGTGCTTCTTCGCGTCCACATTGCCCGCAGCGAATACCATGTCGCCGGTCTGAATATCGGCCGCGCGCACTGGGTCGCGGCCGCGCATCAGCCGTGTATTGACTCCGTACAGGATTTGCCAGGGCACGCCTGCATCTGTCTTCACTGCCAGGGACCCCTCATTTTTGCCGTGCGGTGTGCTCGCCTCGACGGTGCCGCGCAGTGTGCTGTCGCGAGAGAACTGCGCCCAACCCTGATCATCTTCCTGATCCTGTTGCCCGCGCACGGGCAACACGACGATGAGCCCGCACAGGGCCAACGCCATCACCACCCGGCGCCACGATGCTTCCGGAAGCCATCTCTTCTGCATCCTTAGTGCCTCCATAGACGAGGATGTGCCTCGAAAGGACGCGGTGCCAGGGTTTGGCATGTTCCCTTGACGGCCGGATGAATCCGCCGCCGCACATTGCGCGTCGTCAAATCGACCGCTTCGGGTCACTTCTTCTCATCCCTGCGCCGCCCGACTGCATCTCTCAGAGGTTCCTACAACAGGAGGTCAAAACGGAACTGCGGGATTGCAAAAGACATCCTGTCCGATGTCACTCATTGCCGGTCTGGCGCGTCCAATCTCAGGCGCTTTGTTCAGCCTCGGCCATCTCTGTCGGCCCTCTGCACTCTCCAGCCACTCGGCTTTGTTCAGCCAGTCAAGGGGAAGTGCTAGGCTGTGCGAGCAACGGCGGACGACTGCATGAGTTCCTATTCCGAGGGTTCCGGAAACCGAATGGCAACAGCAGTAGAGATCACTACGCCTGGCCTGCTTCCTGCACTCCGCGCCGCGCGCCGGCAGAGTCTTGCCCTTTGTACGCCGCTGACTGCGGAAGACATGATGGTGCAGAGCTGTCCTGAGGCAAGTCCCGCCAAGTGGCACCTGGCCCACACCACCTGGTTCTTCGAGACCTTCGTCCTTCGCCCTTACCTATCTGACTACCGCCCGATCAACCCTGACTTCGTCTGGCTGTTCAACAGCTACTACAACGATGTCTCCGTGCAGCCGGAGAAGAAGCTGCGCGCCTCCTTCTCCCGGCCCAGCCTCGCGGACATCCTGGCCTATCGCGAGCATGTCGAAGAGGCGATCGAACAGCTTGCGCTCTCCGGACTGGACGACGAGGCAGCACGCCGTATCGAGCTCGGCATTCATCACGAGCAACAACATCAGGAGCTGCTCTGTTACGACATCAAGAATGCCTTCTGGTCGAATCCACTGCACCCCGTTTACACCGAGGGCGGCAGCCTGGCCGGTGAAGCAGCGCCGCTGGACTGGGTCTCCTTCGAGGGCGGCCTCAAGGACATCGGCCATGCGGGCGAGGACTTCGCGTACGACAACGAGTCACCGCGTCACACCGTCTTCCTCGAACCGTACGCACTTGCCACTCGTCCAGTGACCTGTGCCGAATACCTCGCCTTCATCGACGACGGAGGCTACGCGCGTCCCGATCTCTGGCTTTCTGAGGGATGGGACACCGTACAGGCCCAGCACTGGGAGGCCCCGCTCTACTGGCGCAAGGCCGACGGCGAGTGGATGGTCTTCACCATGCGCGGATTGCGCCCGCTGAGCGAACTCGCCGGCACGCCCGTCTGTCATGTGAGCTATCTCGAAGCGGAGGCGTTCGCTCGGTGGTCCGGTCATCGCCTGCCGACCGAGGCGGAGTGGGAGTACGCTGTCGCTTCGGAACTGACAGCCGCACCGGAGGCTGCGAACCTGCTCGAGAGCGAAAGCTTCCACCCAACAGCGGCTATCCGCAGCGGTTCACGGCTGCAGCAGGTCTACGGCGGCGTTTGGGAGTGGACACGCAGCGCCTATCTCGGCTATCCCGGCTACCGCGCGCCCGATGGTGCGCTCGGCGAGTACAACGGTAAGTTCATGTGCAACCAGATGGTGCTCCGCGGCGGTTCGGCAGTCACACCGCGGTCTCACATCCGCTCCACCTATCGCAACTTCTTCTCACCTGCGACCCGCTGGCAGTTTGCTGGCATTCGCCTTGCCAAGGACAGCCCGGCTGTCCCGATCCTGACCCAGGGGAAAGCACTCTCCGTATGAACGCACTGAGCCGGCCCGTATTGAACGAGGCCGCCTGCACGCCCATGGGCGCGGAGGTCCTGCGCGGGCTCTCCGCACGTCCGCGCAGTCTGTCGCCGTGGCTCTTCTACGACGAGAAGGGCTCCGAGTTGTTTGAACAGATCACCGAACTCGACGAGTACTACGTCACGCGCACAGAACGCGCGATCTTTGCCGAACAGGCCGATTCGATCCTCGCAGCCGCCGCGGCTCCCACCCCAAATGGGCTGCAGCGCGACCTCAGCCTCATCGAGCTTGGCGCAGGCACCGCGACCAAGACCGGCCTCCTGTTGAGCGCGGCCGCACGTCGCCAGGCGCGAGTTCCGTACCACGCGATCGACGTCTCCTCGTCTGCGCTTGACGCCGCGCGTCAGCACCTAACCACCATCCCCGGGGTGCAGTTCTCCTCGCAGGTCGCTGACTATACCGACGGTCTCGGCCAGATCCCTGCAAATGGGACACGACGCATGGTGCTCTACATCGGTTCGAGCTTCGGCAACTTCGAGCGGCTGGACGGGCGCCAACTGCTGCGCAGCATCTCGAACCAGCTCTCCCCCGGCGACCTGCTGCTGCTTGGCGTCGACCTGGTCAAGGACGTCCCAACTCTCATCGCCGCCTACGACGACGCAAGCGGCGTCACGGCTGCGTTCAATCGCAACGTGCTGACGCGTATCAATCGCGAACTCGGCGCGGACTTCGACCTGATCAAGTTCCGCCACAAGGTCCGCTGGAATGGTGAACAGTCACGGATCGAGATGCACCTGGAGAGCCTGATCGCTCACGAAGTGACCATCCCGTCCCTCGATCTGTCGGTCAGCTTCCGCCGCGGCGAGACCATTCACACCGAGAACAGCTACAAGTTCACCGTGGATGGCATGCGCCAGCTTCTGTCACAGACCGGGTTCCATGTGGCCGACGTGTGGACCGACCCGCAGCACTGGTTCGGCGTCTTTCTCGCACGCGTTCACTAAGCCGCTGAGTCCAAAGCCCCGCCGCATCCCGGCGGGGCTTTTCACTGTCCGCAGCCACTCTAAGTATCACCGGAGGCTGAATAGAACGTTGGACGTTTCGCCGCCCGCCTACTGCGGCACATGCCGCCCCTTGCTTTGCTCAGCTACACTCCTGCCATTCGACTATGCAGATCCGTCACGCAAGCGAAGCCGACATCCCCACAATCCTGATGCTCGTCCGTGCGCTCGCCGAGTATGAGCGCGAGCCCGAGGCTGTGCTGCTTGGTGAAGCCGATCTGCGTCGCGATGGCTTCGGCGCGAAGCCGCTGTTCGAGTGCCTCATCGCCGACGACAACGGCGAGCCTGCCGGCTTTGCCATCTACTTCCCGATCTACTCGACCTGGCGTGGCGCGTCCATCCATCTCGAAGATCTGTTTGTCGTTCCGTCACATCGTGGCCACGGCATCGGCAAGGCGCTGCTCGAGGCCGTGGCGGCAACCGCAGTCGAACGCGGCTGTGCGCGCCTGCAGTGGGACGTCCTCGACTGGAATCAGCCGGCGATCGACTTCTATCGCAGCCGCGGCGCAGTCATGCTCGAGTCGTGGCGCATCATGCGCGTCACCGGGCCGGCCCTGCGAAGCCTCGCCGGGACCATCGAGACGCCGCGCACGTAAGCCGTTACACTGGCACTCGTCTTCGGAGGACCCACGCCGTGTCTCTGCGCACCCGCCTTGCTTCTGCCACGCTGCTCACACTCACGACCGCTGCCGCCGCACTCGCGCAGGCGGCGATGCCGAGCATCGACTTCCGCCCCGACACCAAGGTGTGGGTGATCCAGGCGGGCGAGTTCACCTACGCCATGGGGGTGAACGATCGCAGCGGGTTGCAGGCCATCTACTGGGGCCCACGCGTCACGCGGGCCGCAGACTTCCCTGCCGCGCACAGCCTGCCGGAGTGGTCCTCCTTCGACGTGTCCGCGACGACGACGCCGCAGGAGTATGCGGGCTGGGGCAGCGAGCTCTACACCGAGCCGGCGCTCAAGGCGACCTTCGCCAGCGGCAACCGAGACGTGGTGCTCACCTACGTCGACCAGCACCAGACCGAGGACGCCAACAGCCGCACGCTCGACATCACGCTGCGGGATATCAAGCAGCCGCTCACCGTGCACCTCTACTACAAGGTCTACAGCGGACAGGGCGTGCTCGAGCGCTGGTCCACCATCGAGAACCGCACCCAGGAAGACGTCACGCTCGAGCAGGCGGAGAGCGCGACGTGGAGCCTGCCGCGCACCGGCGACGCGATCAGCGGGCAGGACTACATCGCGCACTGGCTGACCGGGCGCTGGTCCGGGGAGTGGCAGTTGCACTCGGCACCGTTGCAGACGGGCAGCCTGGTGCTCGAGAGCCGACGCGGCTCAACCAGCCACCAGGCCAATCCGTGGTTCGCGCTCGAGGGACCAGGCGGCGGCAGCGAGGAGTCGGGGCCGGTCTACTTCGGCGAGCTGGGCTGGAGTGGAAGCTGGCGCATGACGCTCGAGCAGACGTCGTTTCGGCAGGTTCGTATCACCGGCGGTTACAACCCGTTCGACTTCGGGTATCGGCTGAAGCCGGGTGAGTCGCTGACTACGCCGCCGTTCTATGGCGGGTTCACGAGCGGCGGCATGGGCGAGGCGTCGCGCATTCTGCACCGCTTCCAGCAGGGTGTGATTCTGCCGGGCGCGCCCAAGCCGAAGCTGCGGCCGGTGCTCTACAACTCGTGGGAGGCGACGGAGTTCAACGTCAGCGAGGCGGGGCAGATCGCGCTGGCCGAGAAGGCCGCGGCGCTCGGGGTGGAACGGTTCGTCATCGACGATGGCTGGTTCGGACAGCGCAAGGACGATCACGCCGGCCTCGGCGACTGGTACGTGAACCAGGAGAAGTTCCCGCACGGGCTGAAGCCGGTGATCGATCGCGTGCACCAGCTCGGCATGGACTTCGGCATCTGGGTCGAACCGGAGATGGTGAATCCGGATAGCGATCTCTATCGCAAGCATCCGGAGTGGGCGATGAACTTTCCCGGTCGGCCGCGGACCGAGGGGCGCAACCAACTGGTGTTGAACCTGGCGCGGCCGGACGTGATGGAGTACACGTTCGACTGGCTGGACAAGCTGGTGTCGAACAATCAGATCGACTTTCTGAAGTGGGATTACAACCGCAACTGGGCGGAGCCGGGCTGGGATGCAGTGCCGGTCGCGGATCAGAAGAAGATCTACGTTGCGTACGTGAACAATCTGTACGCGATCATTGATCGGCTGCGGGCGAAGCACCCTGGGCTTGAGATCGAATCGTGCTCGGGTGGCGGTGGCCGCGTCGATCTCGGCATCCTGCGGCGCACGGTCGAGGTCTGGCCGTCGGACAACACGGACGCGCTCGACCGGCTGTCGCTGCAGGACGGCTTTACGCATGCGTACACGCCGGGCGTGATGATGGCGTGGGTCACCGATCCGCAGCCGACGCGACAGACGCCGCTGAAGTTCCGCTTCCTGGTCGCGATGGAGGGCTCGCTCGGCATCGGAGCCAACCTGAACCACTTCACGCCGGAGGACATGGCGACGAGCAAGGACCTGGTCGCGTTCTACAAGTCGATCCGGCCGACGGTGCAGCAGGGCGCGCAGTACCGGCTGGTCGCGCCGTCGCGTCCGGGCGCGCCAAGCGAGCGGGCCGCGACCGAATACGTATCCGAGGACGGCACGCATGCAGTCGTCTTCGCGTACCTGCACTCGTCGAACTTCGGCGATCCGTATCCGCTGGTGCGGTTGGCCGGGCTGGATCCGCAGGCGCTCTATCGGCTGCATCCGCTCGATGCGAAGCAGGTGCGCAATCCGCAGACCGAGGCCTCGGGCAGCTACTGGATGCATCACGGCCTGGAGCTAACGCTCCACGGCGACTACGACAGCACGGCCGTTGTGCTCGAGCGGGTTCGCTGAGTTGGTGGGTGGCTGCACCAACCTACCCCTCCCCCCTCCCCGCACCGGGGTTTCGGGGTAAGTCGATGCTGGACGCACACTTAGCCGCCACGGGGCGGCTAAGTGTGGTGATTCACGGGAGTTACTCGCAAAGATCTCTCCGGGAAGGAATTAGCATTCGCCGCTGCGCGTCTGACTCGTGCCTGGAGTTGTGCTCTATTTCCAGTGTAGCGAATGCGGGTAGGTGGGTACGTCAAACAACTTAGGCGATCCTCTTGGGTGCGCTCCGAAATGGGAAAACAGAGAGATTTGCTTGAGAATCGGTTCGAGTCCCTATACGCTGCACCTCGTATGCCCTGGATTTGGACAAACCTAGACAAGATCGGCGCAATTATCACTTTCGTGGCTGCCTTTTGCACGTTCATTGCTGCCACTTGGAAAAAACACAAAAAGGTTGCGGTGTGGACTGGCAGCGTAACACTCATTGGCTCTCTTTTATCTCTGATCGCAAGTTTCAGCAGTACGCGGTCGCAAGCAGCTTTTCAACAGAAGGTGGTGGACAGCCAAAGAGCGATTCTCGAAAACGCAGGCAAAATTGACCGCCAAGTGAGCGATGCCAGCACGGAGCTTTCGGGTCTGCAGAGCAAATTAGGTGACGAAAAGGATGCCGTAGATCGGTTGACAGGACACGTCAACCGTGGCACGAAACAGGTGATGGGGCAGCTCTACCGCGGTAGCCGCGTCTCACTGCGCAGACAAGACAGCTTCTTTGTCGAGATTCCGGTCGAAGAGACGGATAGGGGCCTCGGAGTCGCATGGGATGCAAGCCTCTCGGATCCGTTGTCAAGTACATTCAGTAGACTCCGAGGAATAGCAGAGGCGCCGCAGGACCCGCACGAATTCTCTAGCTATTTAGCTCGATTGCTTCAGTGCTATTCGTCTGAATTGATCTTCGACGTTGCGAATCCGCCAGTTACCTTCTCCGCAAGCGCCGGCCATGTTGCTGCAACTGGGGCCGCACCGCTGCTTGTACCCGAACCGGAGGACTATACAATCGAAGACTGGCTGTCTCTGACCGACACGCTCCCGCTCCATTACGATTCTGTCATTCCACGGGACACATGGCTACCAAAGGTCTCGCAGTTCCCACGTGGAACCCAACTTGCGTTCACAACGGGTCCAGCAATTGGAACTTATGGCTTTGTTATGAAGCGTGCGCCCGATTACTCGCTGATTCTGACAATCAGTGGCTACAAACTTGGAGAAGGAGTACTGCCGCAGGGCTTTACTCCTCTGAAATCACACCGCACAAAGCAGTTCTTTGTTTACTCATTTCAGATACGTACCCTATTCAATTGGACGGGGGATAGAGATCAGGGCGCGCAGTATCAAACATGGGCAGACGCGATCGTAGCGGACCTTCGGAAAAAGCTGACTGTTCCTGCGGCATCTGATACATCGAGCCCGAGGTAATTACCTCGCAAGGTGGCAGAGAATTCATGGCTGCCCCTGCGTACCTCCAATGTGTCTGTCGTTGTGCTCTGTTCCGGTGTGGCGATTTCGCATCGCGGGTCTGGCCGACGGAAGCGGGCTCTCCCACGCAGATGCCCGAACAGGCAGACCCTGGCTTGAGCTGAGGTCGAGGTAGGCTCAAGCGCTCCGGGTCGCTCAGGGCCGGATTGCCTGCCTGCACGACCAAACAAGAGAACCAGGCGATTCGCACGTGGGATCGGCCGGCGGCCACCAGTTGGTGCCGCGCGGCGTCCTAGCTTGTGTGCTGGTTCCCGAATTCATGCGCGAGTGGGCTCGTTGCCACGTGCTGCGGCCGTTGCTGCGTGCGCTGCGGGGTGGGGTCACACCGCGAAGGCTGGCATGGAGCCTGGCGTTCGGCATGGTGGTTGGCATCAACCCGTCGGTCGGGTTGACGACCATTCTCGTGCTCCTGCTGGCGTGGATGTTCCGTCTCAGCAAGGTGGCATCGCTGGTCGGAACACATCTCGTGGCGCCGCTGCACCTCTTACTGTTTCTGCCCTTCATCGAGCTGGGCGTGATGTTGTTCCGTACCGGCAAGCTGCCGATGGATCGCAGGCAGCTCGAGCACCTGAGTCATCATCCGATGCGGCTCTTCCATGAGATCTGGAAGTGGGAGTGGCACGCATTGATCGTTTGGAGCCTGATCGCGGCAGTGATGATGCCGGTGCTCGCGATGTACCTGCGGCGGGTTCTTGTGCTGCTGATGCGGCGGCACAGAACATTGGTGCGCTCACGACCAGCAGTGCCGTGAGTTGTTAAATTCGGTAAAAAAA
>NZ_JBMGJV010000040.1:0-37483 GCF_051025295.1 Candidatus Dedyshia acidiphila
TGGTGACGGGCGTCGAGATGTTCAAGAAGCAGCTGGATGAGGGCCGTGCGGGCGACAATGCCGGACTGCTCTTGCGTGGCATCGCGAAGGAAGACGTGGAGCGTGGCATGGTGTTGGCGAAGCCGGGCTCGATCACGCCGCACACCAAGTTCAAGGGTGAGATCTACGTGTTGTCGAAGGAAGAGGGTGGCCGTCATACGCCGTTCTTCAACGGCTACCGTCCGCAGTTCTACTTCCGGACGACGGATGTGACGGGGACGGCGAAGCTGCCGGAGGGCACGGAGATGGTGATGCCGGGCGACAACATCGCCTTGGAGATCGAGCTGCACACCCCGGTGGCGATGGAGAAGGGTCTCAGGTTCGCGATCCGCGAAGGCGGCCGCACCGTCGGCGCTGGCACCATCACCGAGATCTTGAAGTAGGGCAGAGAAACGTGAAAACCCGGCAAAAAGTGCTCCTTGGCGTAGCTTTGGTGCTCTTTTTGCTGGCACCTCTCGCGGCGCATGTGGCTGAAACACGGTACTGGCGTCAAGAGGGGTATCGGGACGATCTATTCGTGAGGGATGGGCGAGCCATGTCCTCCGGCGTGACGGGTGCGTTCTTCGTTGTTCCCGCCGTAGCCTTGGGCATCATTGGAGCGCTGGACGTCGCGGTCGTTAGGATCAGAAAGTCAAGACAGGATCGGTTAGGATAGACAGATGCGTGAAATCGTGACATTGCAGTGCCCGGATTGTAAGGAGCGGAACTACTCGACGACGAAGAACAAGAAGACGACCACCGGTCGGCTCGAGTTCAAGAAGTTCTGTAACCGCTGCCGCAAGCACACGCCGCACAAGGAAACCAAGTAGGACTGGCCGTCCAGGCGATGGCGCCCTTCGGGGCGCAGAGTCTCGGGTCGGGGAGACGGCCTCTTCCGACCCACACCACAGGGGCGTAAGCTCAATGGTTAAACTGTCGGTCTCCAAAACCGAACTTCTCGGTTCGAATCCGAGCGCCCCTGCCAATTGAGAAACAAGCGCGAGCGTACCGGCCTGAAACGGGCAGGAGCCGCATCAGTCGTTGACGTGAGAGAAGGATCGGGATGGCGAAGGCGATAGCAGCAACCAGCGAGCGGACGGAGTCCAAGCAGTCGGGGCAGTCCCCCCAGCCGACGAGCCAGTTGGCCGGCACCTGGGACCGCTCGACCAGCTTCCTGCGCGATGTGCGCAGCGAGATGCGCAAGGTCGTGACGCCATCGCGCGCCGAAGTGCGGTCAACGACAGCGGTGGTGATTGTCACCGTGTTCGCCTTTGCCGCGTATTTCTATGTCATCGACGGGGGCATCGCCTTCGTGATGAAGCATCTGCTGAATTTGCTCGGCGCCGGGCAGTAGGTCGAAGGTGAGAATCAAGCGATGACGGACGAGAACATCCAGAGCAATCTGCCCGAAGGGGAAGTGCCACCCGTGCCGGAAGGCGCAGAGGGCCAGGAGCAGCTTGCGCCCCCGGTCAACGAGCGCTTCAAGTGGTACATCATCCATGCCTACTCCGGCTTTGAGCGGAAGGTGAAGGAATCGCTCGAAGGCCGCGTGCATGCGTTTGGCCTGCAGAACAAGATTGGCCGCGTGATGATCCCGACCGAGCCGGTCACAGAGATCGTCAACGGCAAGAAGCGCACGGTCGAGCGGGTGTTCCTGCCCGGCTACGTGCTGGTCGAGATGGATCTCGACAACGATCTCTGGCACGTCATCAAGAACACGCCGCGCGTCACCGGCTTTCTCGGCACCGGCGACAAGCCGGTCTCGCTGACCGAGCAGGAAGTCAGCTCGATCATCTTCCGCAGCGACGTGTCGAAGGACAAGCCGCGGCTCAAGATCAAGTTCGAGAAGAACGAGTCGGTCCGCATCACCGAAGGGCCGTTCGCGAACTTCAATGGCGTGGTCGACGAGGTCAATGAAGATCGCGAGACGCTCAAGGTGATGGTCACGATCTTCGGCCGCTCGACCCCCGTCGAACTCGAGTTCGGCAAGGTCGAGAAGTCAGTGGAATAGCAGCTTCTAGCTAGCTGTTGCATCGGGAAGCGCGGGCGAGTTCACAGCGCCGCAAATGGTTGGGTTGGAATCGCCCTGGCGAGAAGCCGGGAGCTAGCAGCGAGAAGCTGCTGTTAAGGAAGGTTACAGAGCAATGCCGCCAGTTAAGAAGATCCAGACGCAGGTCAAGCTGCAGATTGAAGCCGGCAAGGCGACCCCCGCGCCGCCGGTCGGGCCCGCGCTCGGCCAGGCGCAGGTCAACATCATGGAGTTCTGCAAGCAGTTCAACGCACGCACGCAGAACAAGGAGATGGCCGGCCTCATCATCCCGGTGGTGATCACGGTCTACGTCGATCGCACCTTCACCTTTGTCACCAAGACTCCGCCGGCCGCGGTGCTGCTCAAAAAGGCAGCCGGGGCCGCCAAGGGTTCGGGCACACCGAACAAGACCGAGGCAGGCACCGTGACCGAGGCCCAGGTACGTGAGATCGCGACCCAGAAGATGCCGGATCTGAACGCCGCTTCGGTCGAGTCGGCGATCAAGAGCATCAAGGGCACGGCCCGCTCGATGGGCATCCGGGTCACGGCGTAACGGATTCCTGCATTTCGATTTTGACAATCTGTCAGACTCGGCGATAATCAAAGACTGCGTGTGAGACTTCTCATGCGTGTCGCATAGACCACGGTTGCACGGCTCGCGGCTTCGGCTGGTGAGTTCAGGGCTTGAGGCCCTGCCGGGTGCGGCGGTGGAAGACGAGGGAACGATGGCAAAGAAGCTGACGAAGAATATGGCGAAGGCGCGCGCCGCTGTGGAGCTCCGGCCCTACAGCTTGGAAGACGCGGTACCGCTCCTCCAGAAGGTCAAATTTGCGAAGTTCGACGAGACCGTCGATCTGACGCTGCGCCTGGGCGTTGACCCAAAGCATGCCGACCAGATGGTGCGTGGCACCGTCGTGCTGCCGCACGGGTTGGGCAAGACGAAGAAGGTCGCGGTCATCACCTCGGGCGATCGCCTGCGCGATGCCGAGGCGGCGGGCGCGGACATCGTCGGTGGCGAAGAGCTGGTCGAGAAGATTCAGAAGGAAAGCTGGACCGACTTCGACGCGCTGATCGCGACGCCGGACATGATGCGTTCGGTCGGCCGTCTGGGCAAGGTGCTCGGACCGCGCGGCCTGATGCCGAATCCGAAGACCGGCACGGTCACGAACGATGTCGCTTCGGCGATTCGCGAGATCAAGGCCGGTAAGGTCGAGTTCCGCACAGACAAGACCGCCCTGGTGCACGTTCCGGTGGGCAAGCTGTCGTTCACGCCCGAGAAGCTGGTCGACAATGCGCGCACCGTTATCACGAGCGTGATGCGCGCGAAGCCGGCCGCTGCGAAGGGCAAGTACGTCAAGGGCATCACGCTGAGCTCGACCATGGGCCCGGGCATCTCGCTCGACAGCGCGGTCGCGGACGCAGCAGCCAAGTAACGAAGAGCAGCTTTCCACCTTCTAGTCCCTGAGCTTTCCGAGCGGAAGGGGCGAATCGCCGCCATGAGCGGATGAGGCTGGGAGCAAGTAGCTGGAAGCTAGAGGCTTGTTATGGCATTGACGAAGCAGAAGAAGGCAGAGAAGGTGACGGCGCTGGCAGCAGAGCTGGAAGGCTCGACCAGTGCGATCGTGGGCACCTTTGCGAAGCTGACCGTGTCCCAGGATTACGCGCTGCGGAAGGTTATCCGCGATGCAGGCGGCAAGTACCGCGTGCTCAAGAACAAGCTGGCCGGCCGCGCAGCCAAGGGCACGCAGGTCGAGGCGGCCCTGCAGGGGCTCAAGGGCGTCTCCTCGGTGGCATATACCTCGGGCGATCCGGTGGCGCTGACCAAGGCGATCTCGACCTGGGTGGGGGAGAACGCCGAGTTCACCTTCAAGCTGGGCATCGTCGACGGCAAGCTCATCAGTGTCGAAGAGATCAAGCAGCTTGCGACCATGCCAGGCAAGGACGAGCTGTTCTCGAAGCTGCTCTTCCTGATCAATGCCCCGGCACAGCGCCTGGCGACAGTGATGGCAGCCGCAGGCCGCGATCTGGCGGTGGTGATTAACCAGGCGGTCGAGCAGAACAAGTTTGCCGGTGGAGCGAGCGCGGCGGCAGCAGCCCCCGAAGCTGCGGCGACAGACGCAGCAGCTCCGGAAGCAGCAACCTCCGAAGCAGCGGCTCCGGCGGCAGCGACGCCGGTCGAGGCTGCATCGGCGGCGACGTCGCAGAACGAGGCGGCGGCCAGCGAGGCGCCGGCCGAAGGCTAAAGGGATTCCGGCCGCAAGGCCGGTGGAGTGTTTCACTTGCTGGTCGCGGGGTGCTGGTCTGGGCACAACGGAAACCGACGGCGGCGGGTTAGCAGGCGGCTCTCGGGAGACTGGGGCGGCATGGCGATCAACAGATAGCGACAACGATTTGGATGACCGGGCAGAGCCTGGTCAGTGGAGAGAGACAATGGCAGACCTGCAGCAGTTGGAAGAGCAGATTGTCGGGCTGAGCCTGCTGGACGCGGCCGCCCTGGTGAAGAAGCTGGAAGAGCGTCTCGGCGTGTCGGCCGCGGCAGCAGCTCCGGTGATGGTGGCGGGTGGCGGCGCGGCCGCGGCGGCTCCGGTCGAAGAGAAGACCGAGTTCACCGTGATCCTCAAGGACGCGGGCGCCAACAAGATCAACACCATCAAGGCTGTACGCGAGGTCACCTCGCTCGGTCTGAAGGAAGCCAAGGACCTGGTGGACGGCGCCCCCAAGCCGCTCAAGGAAAACATCTCGAAGGACGAAGCCGAGACCATCAAGAAGAAGTTCGATGGTGTGGCCGGCATCGAGATCAAGTAAACCCGGGCACGATGGGCAGTTGTCTGGGCGGCAGAGAAATGTCGCCCTAGCAACTTGCTTGCCAAAGCGGAACGCGCTACACTCTGACTTGTGCGTTCCGCTTTGCTGTCCCTTGGTTCCCGTATTGCAGTCTTCCGGGACGGGTGCAGGCAAAGCAACCGGATTTCCCGGCTTGTGAAGCCGGCGCATCTGCATCCTGGCGGCGGGAGTGCAGGGCGATCGTCGTTTCAGCAGGGCTGCTTTCTCGCGGGTGGGTTGGGTCGGCGCAACATAAAGGACATTCTGCTTCTGCCAGGTGCACAAAGAGGTTGTGACGCTCGTGAGACGTTCTGTCTTCACGGGCTTTTGTCATTCCTGGCGTCAGCGTCCCCGTACCCCCGTAAGTCTTCGGCCAGGGAGATTCCCGCCCGCGCTTGACCCCTGACGGCTCCCCGCCTGCTTCAGGGATACCGGCAACCCGCTTGAGACGCCTTCGGGCCTCGGGTAAGTTGCCCGATCGTAGTCACCATCGTGCGCGGCTCAAGCGGCCGGCCCTCTGAGAGGCGGCCGGATTCGCGGACCGAACGCGCCCGATCACACTCTGCCGCTCTTCTGCCAGGCCTGGGCAGAGGAGTGGTCTGCCTCCCTGAACCGGGCCTTGAGGAGTGAAGCATGTCCAGTGAAACCCGCGCCCTTCGCAGCCGCCTCGACTTTTCCAAAATCCCTACCTCCATCCAGATCCCGAACCTGATCGAAGTGCAGCGGCGCAGCTACGAGCGTTTTTTTGCAGATGGACAAGTTGCCCTCCGAGCGTGAGGACAACGGGCTGCAGTCGGTGTTCACCTCTGTCTTCCCGATCACCGATTTCCGCAACATCTCGCAGCTCGACTTTGTGGACTACGCGATCGGCAACTGGGAGTGCAAGTGCGGCCACCTGAAAGGTCTGCATCACCTGCGTACCGCCTGCGTCAACTGCGGTTCGATGGTGATCACCGATCCGTTCCACCCCGGCGATGTGCTCTGCCATCACTGCGGCACCTACAACAAGAACACCCCGGACTTCTGCAACAAGTGCGGTGACCCGGTCGGCCTGCAGTTGAAGTACGACCAGGCAGAGTGCGAAGAGCGCGGCATGACCTACTCGGCCCCGCTCAAGGTCACGGTCCGCCTGACCATCTACGACAAGGACGCCGAAACCGGCGCCAAGACGGTGCGCGACATCAAGGAGCAGGAGGTCTTCTTCGGCGACATTCCGCTGATGAGTCAGAACGGCACCTTTATCGTCAACGGCACCGAGCGCGTCATCGTGTCGCAGCTCCACCGCTCGCCCGGCGTCTTCTTTGAGACGGCGAACGCGCGCACCTACTTCCTCGGCAAGATCATCCCGTACCGCGGGTCGTGGGTGGAGTTCGAGTACGACCAGAAGAACACTCTCTACGTCCGCATCGATCGCAAGCGCAAGTTCCTCGGCACCATCTTCCTGCGCGCCCTCGGCCTGCGTTCGGACGAGGAGATCCTCAAGACCTTCTACACCGTCGACACGATTCAGCTCGAGGGCGGCAAGCTCCACTGGACCGTGAATCAGGATGCGACGAAGACCACGCACCTGCTCGGCGCGAAGCCGGCGCACGCTGTGCTCCATGGCTCGGATGAGATCGCGCACTCCGGCCGCAAGGTCACTGCGTCGATCATGAAGGCGCTGCGCAATGCCAAGATCGAGCGTGTCGAGGTCGAGACGGCTGAACTTGACGGCGCGATGACGGCTGCCGATGTCGTCGACACCACGACCGGCGAAGTGCTGCTCGAGGCGAACCATGAGCTGACGGCCGACAAGCTGCACAAGATCATGGAGTCGGGCGTCACCGAGGTCCAGGTCTTCTTCCCCGAGCGTGACGAGGTGGGCAACATCATCACCAACACGCTGCGGCGCGACTCCGTGCGCAAGCCGGAAGAGGCGCTGATCGAGATCTACCGCAAGCTGCGTCCGGGCGATCCGCCAACGCTCGACACGGCGACGGCTCTGTTCGAAGGCATGTTCTTCGATCCGCGCAAGTACGACTTCTCGCGCGTGGGCCGGCTCAAGTTCAACATCAAGCTCTACGAGAACCAGGACGCGACGCCGCTCGATCACCGCACGCTGACCCCGGCAGATTTCTACGCCACGATCACGTACCTGCTCAAGCTGCGCCGCAACATCGGTCTGGTCGATGACATCGATCACCTTGGCAACCGCCGCGTCCGCGCGGTCGGTGAGCTGATGGAGAACCAGTTCCGCATCGGCCTGGTCCGCATGGAACGCGCCATCAAGGAAAAGATGAGCGTGTACCAGGAGATGTCGACGGCGATGCCGCACGACCTCATCAATGCCAAGCCTGTGATGGCTGCGATTCGCGAGTTCTTCGGCTCTTCGCAGCTCTCGCAGTTCATGGATCAGACCAACCCGCTGTCCGAGATCACGCACAAGCGGCGTCTCTCGGCCCTTGGGCCCGGCGGTCTGTCGCGTGAGCGTGCCGGCTTCGAGGTGCGCGACGTGCACCCGACGCACTACGGCCGCATCTGCCCGATCGAGACGCCGGAAGGTCCGAACATCGGCCTGATCAGCTCGCTGTCGTGCTTTGCGCGGATCAACGAATACGGCTTCATCGAGTCGCCCTACCGCCGCGTCCGTGACGGCCAGCTGCTCGACTTCGTGCAGGTGGTGAATGCGGGCGAGAGCGGCATGCGCGTCGGCGACACCATCGAAAAGGCTGAGGCGCACAAGCTGAACGCGCGCCTCAAGAAGGAAGGCAAGCGGCAGATCGATGTTGATCCGTTCTCCTTCTATCTCTCGGCCTGGGAAGAGGACCGTCACACCATCGCACAGGCAAACGTCGAGCTCGATGCAGAAGGTCGCATCCTCGAAGACCTGGTCAACGCGCGTCGTGCCGGCAACTTCGTGCTGGTGAATCGCGCCGAGGTCGACTATGTCGACGTCAGCCCGAAGCAGCTCGTCTCCGTGGCCGCCTCGCTCGTGCCGTTCCTCGAGCATGACGATGCGAACCGCGCACTGATGGGCGCCAACATGCAGCGCCAGTCCGTGCCGCTGCTCGTCGCCGAGGCTCCCTTTGTGGGCACCGGCATGGAAGGCGTGACTGCGCGCGACTCCGGCGCCGTCATCCTGGCCAAGCGCAATGGGGTGATCGATTCGGTCGACTCCGAGCGCATCATCGTTCGCGTCGAGGGTGAGCACCACCCGACGCAGATGTCGCGCGAGGTGGGATCGGACATCTACCAGCTCACGAAGTTCAAGCGCTCGAACCAGAACACCTGCATCAACCAGAAGCCGATCGTGCGCCATGGCGACCGCGTGCTGAAGGGGCAGGTGATCGCCGACGGTCCGTGCACGGAGCAGGGCGAGCTCGCACTCGGCCGCAACGTGCTCGTGGCCTTCATGCCCTGGCGCGGGTACAACTTCGAGGACGCGATCCTGATCTCGGAGAAGCTGGTCCGGGAGGACTACTACACCTCGATCCACATCGAGGAGTTTGAGATCGAGGCGCGCGACACCAAGCTCGGGCCGGAAGAGATCACGCGCGACATTCCGAACGTCTCGGAATCGGCGCTGCGCGATCTGGACGAGAGCGGCATCATCCGCATCGGCGCGAAGATCAAGCACAACGACATCCTCGTCGGTAAGGTCACGCCGAAGGGCGAGACCCAGCTGACGCCGGAAGAGAAGCTGCTGCGTGCGATCTTCGGTGAAAAGGCCGGCGATGTGCGCGATGCTTCGCTCACCTGCCCTCCGGGTATCGAAGGCACGGTGGTCGACGTCCGCATCTTCTCCCGCAAGGGCCAGGAGAAGGACGAGCGCGCCAAGCAGATCGAAGCCGAGCAGATTGAGAAGCTCGAGAAGAACCTCGCCGATGAGATCCGCATTCTCACCGACGAGCGTTTGAAGCGTCTCGAGTCGATCCTGGGCGGCAAGGAAGTGCTGGCCGACCTCCACGACGAGCGCACCAACAAGCGCCTCGTCACCAAGGGCGCGATGATCGATCGCGAGACGATCGAGCTGATTTCGACCCGCAACCTGAAGCGCATCCGCTTTGCCGACAAGGATCCGCGGGTGAATGAGCAGATCGACGAGATCGAGGAGATGACCTCGCGTCAGATCGATGTGCTACGCAAGATCACCAACGACAAAATCTCGAAGCTGCAAAAGGGCGACGAACTGGCGCCGGGCGTGATCAAGCTGGTCAAGATCTACATCGCGATGAAGCGCAAGCTCTCCGTCGGTGACAAGATGGCCGGCCGTCACGGCAACAAGGGCGTGATCGCGCGCATTCTTCCTGAGGAAGACATGCCGTATCTGCCCGACGGGCAGCCGGTCGAGATCGTGCTCAACCCGCTCGGTGTGCCCTCCCGTATGAACGTAGGCCAGGTGCTCGAAACGCACCTGGGCTGGGCGGCGCACAAGCTGGGCGAGCAGGTCGCGGCTCTGGTCAAGCAGTCGCAGGATGCCAACGAAGTGCGCAAGATGGTCGAAGAGCGCTTCAAGAACACGGCTGTCCGCAAGCTGTTGCTCGACCTCGACGATCAGCAGTTGATGCGTGTCGCAGCCGGCATGCAGCGGGGCATCTGGTTCGGCACCGCGGTGTTCGACGGCGCGCGCGAGACGGAGATCAAGGCACTGCTCGAGTCTGCAGGGCTGCCGACCTCCGGCAAGACGCCGCTGTTTGACGGCATGACCGGTGAAGAGTTCGAACAGCCGGCCACCGTGGGCTACATCTACATGCTCAAGCTGTCGCACCTGGTCGACGACAAGATCCACGCGCGTTCGATCGGACCGTACTCGCTCATCACCCAGCAGCCGCTGGGCGGCAAGGCGCAGTTCGGCGGACAGCGCTTCGGCGAGATGGAAGTGTGGGCGCTCGAAGCGTATGGCGCCGCCTACATCCTGCAGGAGCTGCTCACCGCGAAGTCCGATGACGTCTATGGCCGCACCAAGATCTACGAGGCCATCGTCAAGGGCGAGGCAGCGATCGAGCCGGGCGTGCCCGAGTCGTTCAACGTGCTCATCCGCGAGCTGCAGGCGCTCTGCCTCGATGTCGAGCTGGTCAAGGTCAAGGGCGGCGCGGACAAGAAGCACGAGCCGATCCCGCAGCTCGCAGCAGCCGATTAGTGCAGTGCCGCCGGTCCTCGCTTTCAACGGCGACGACCGGCGGCCCAACGCACCAGAACAGCTTAGTTTTTCGCGGCGCAGCGCAACGCGTCGCAGTGACAGATGGAAGTAACCGCGGCAGTGGCTAGAAGCTCGGAGCTAGAGGCTAGTAGCTGCTTTCCGCACTGGAGGACGTCTTGTACCGTTCCAGCCCGTTCGAACTGACCAGCCCGATCACCGATTTCGATTCGATCAAGATCTCGCTCGCGAGCCCGGAGAAAATTCGCTCCTGGTCGCATGGCGAGGTCACCAAGCCTGAGACCATCAACTACCGCACCTTCAAGCCGGAGCGGGACGGGCTGTTCTGCGCCCGCATCTTCGGACCCGTTACCGACTGGGAGTGCCTCTGCGGCAAGTACAAGCGCATGAAGCACCGCGGCGTCATCTGCGACAAGTGCGGCGTTGAAGTCACCGTCACCAAGGTCCGGCGTGAGCGCCTGGGCCACATCGAGCTGGCCTCGCCCTGCTCGCATGTGTGGTTCTTCAAGGGCCTGCCCTCGCGTATCGGCCACCTGCTCGACATCTCGCTGCGCGATCTCGAGAGCGTGCTCTACTTCGAGTCCTACGTCGTCGTCGATCCGGGTGACGCGCCCGTCAAGGAGCGCGACATCATCAAGGACGAGAACCAGTTCCGCGAACTCGACCAGCAGTACCGCCCCTCCGGCTTCAAGGGCATGATGGGCGCCGAGGCGATCAAGGAGCTGCTCAAGCGCGTCAACGTTGACGAAATCTCGATCGAGCTGCGCGAGCGCATGAAGATCGAGACCTCGCTGCAGAAGCGCCTGAAGTACGCGAAGCGGCTCAAGGTCGTCGAGGCGTTCCGCAAGTCGGGCAACAAGCCGCAGTGGATGATCCTGGACGTGATCCCGGTGATCCCGCCTGAGCTGCGCCCGTTGGTGCCACTCGACGGCGGCCGCTTCGCCACGTCCGATCTGAACGATCTGTATCGCCGCGTCATCAACCGCAACAACCGCCTCAAGAAGCTCATGGACCTCCATGCGCCTGAGGTGATTGTGCGCAACGAAAAGCGCATGCTGCAGGAGGCCGTCGACGCGCTGTTCGACAACGGCCGCCGTGGCCGCGTGCTGCGCGGTGCAAACAACCGTCCGCTCAAGTCGCTCTCTGACACGCTCAAGGGCAAGCAGGGCCGCTTCCGTCAGAACCTGCTCGGCAAGCGCGTCGACTACTCCGGCCGTTCGGTCATCGTGGTCGGCCCCGAGCTGAAGCTGCACCAGTGCGGCCTGCCGAAGAAGATGGCGCTCGAACTGTTCAAGCCGTTCATCTATCACCGGCTCGAGCAGACCGGGCAGTGCGACACCATCAAGCAGGCCAAGGAAATGGTCGAGCTGCAGAAGCCCATCGTGTGGGACATCCTTGAAGAAGTCATCAAGGACCACCCGGTGCTGCTGAACCGCGCACCAACGCTCCACCGCCTCGGCATCCAGGCGTTTGAGCCGGTGCTCGTCGAAGGCAAGGCTATCAAGATTCACCCGCTCGTCTGCACCGCCTTCAACGCCGACTTCGACGGCGACCAGATGGCCGTGCACATTCCGCTGTCGCCTGAGGCGCAGGTCGAAGCCAGTGTGCTCATGCTGGCCTCGCACAACATCCTGTCGCCCGCATCGGGTCAGCCGATCACCGTGCCGACGCAGGACATGGTGCTCGGTCTCTACTACCTGACCAAGGCGAAGAAGGGTGGTCGCGGTGAGGGCCGTGCCTTCGCCAACATCGAAGAAGTCCTGATGGCGCTCGAAGCCAAGGAAGTCGAGACGCTGACGCCGATCCGTCTGCGCTACACCGGCCCGGTGCTCGACATGACCACGGCCTACGACGATCAGGACCTCACGCACACCGAGCCGGTCGAGTACGACAAGCAATTCATCTCGACCACGGTCGGCCGCGCCATCCTGAACGACGCTCTGCCGGAAGGCATGCCGTACGTCAATGGCCTGCTGAAGAAGAAGGGCATCGGCCAGCTGGTCAACTACTGCTACCTGAACCTCGGTCTCGAGGTGACGGTGAAGACGCTCGATCGCGTCAAGGAGCTCGGCTTCCAGTACGCGACACGCTCCGGTCTGTCCGTCGGTCTCGACGACATGGTCATCCCTGATTCCAAGGGGCCGACCGTGCGCGATGCAGAGCGGCAGGCAGTGGCGGTCCAGCAGCAGTACCTGGACGGCGCCATCACCAACGGCGAGCGCAACAACAAGGTCATCCAGATCTGGTCAGCGGTCACCGAAAAGGTCGCCGATGAGATGTTCGACAACATGAAGTCCGCCGACAAGGCGGGCGCCATGAACCCGATCTACATCATGGCCGACTCCGGCGCTCGCGGATCGAAACAGCAGATCCGTCAGCTCTCCGGCATGCGCGGTCTGATGGCGAAGCCGTCGGGCGAGATCATCGAAACGCCCATCAAGGCGAACTTCCGCGAAGGTCTCACCGTGCTCGAGTACTTCATCTCGACCCACGGCGCCCGCAAGGGTCTGGCCGACACGGCGCTCAAGACGGCGGACTCTGGCTACCTCACGCGTCGCCTCGTCGACGTGGCGCAGGACGTCATCGTCTCCGAGCCGGACTGCGGCACGGCGGAAGGCATCTACGTGATGCCGATCGTCGAATCGGGCGAGATCATCGAGCCGCTGCGCGACCGCATCATCGGCCGCGTCTCGCTCGAGAAGATCAAGGACTACGAGGGCAAGACCATCGTCGAAGTGAACCAGGAGATCGACGAGGACCTCGCGTCCGCCATCCAGGCCGCGGGCATCGAGCGGGTGAAGATTCGCTCCGTGCTCACCTGCGAGTCCAAGCGCGGCGTGTGCGTACGCTGCTACGGCCGCAACCTGGCCTCTGGCCGCACGGTCGAGCTCGGTGAGGCTGTCGGCGTCATCGCCGCGCAGTCCATCGGCGAGCCGGGCACGCAGCTCACCATGCGTACCTTCCACATCGGCGGCACGGCCTCCCGCGTCTCCGAGCAGTCGCACCTCGATGCCAAGAACCCCGGCATCGTGCGCTTGATCAACCTGACCACCGTGCGCTCTAAGGCCGGTGATCTGGTCGCGATGAACCGCTCCGGCGCAATCGCTGTGGTGGACGAGCGTGGCCGCGAGAAGGAGCGCTACCAGATCGTCTACGGCGCGAAGCTCAAGGTCGAAGACGGCGCACAGGTCGCTCTCGGGCAGTCGCTGGCAGAGTGGGATCCTTACACCTTCGCCATCCTCACCGAGATCGGCGGCACGGTGCAGTTCAAGGACCTGCAGGAAGGCATCACGCTCAACGAAGAGGTGGACGAGGTCACTGGTCTCTCCCGCCTGGTCGTGGCCGATGCACCGGATGAGAAGCGTCAGCCGGCTGTCATCATCAAGGGCGCCAAGGGAACCAAGCGTTACCTCATGCCCAGCCGCGCACACTTGATGATCCAGGACGGCGACGAGGTCTTCCCGGGCGACATCCTGGCCAAGATCCCGCGTGAGACCACCCGCACCAAGGACATCACCGGCGGTCTGCCGCGCGTCGTCGAACTGTTCGAAGCGCGTAAGCCGCGCGAGACTGCCATCATCAGCGAGATCGATGGTGTGGTCCGCTTCGGTGAAGTCAGCAAGGGTCAGCGCAAGATCTACGTGGCCGCAGAAAACGGTGAGGAGAAGGAATACTCCGTACCGCGCGGCGTTCACGTCAACGTGCAGGAAGGCGAGCGTCTGAAAGCGGGCGAACCGTTGATGGATGGTCCGCTCAACCCGCACGACATCCTTGCGGTGCTCGGCGAGAAGGAGCTGCAGGCGTACCTGGTGAACGAAATCCAGGAAGTCTACCGTCTGCAGGGCGTCACCATCTCGGACAAGCACATCGAAACCATCGTCCGGCAGATGCTCCGCTGGGTGAAGGTCGAAGAGGTCGGCGACACCAACTTCCTGCTCGAGCAGCAGGTGGATCGCTTCCGCTTCCGGCTGGAGAACGAGCGCGTGATGACCGAAGGGGGCCGCCCTGCTGTGGGCCGTCCGCTGCTGCTCGGTATCACCAAGGCTTCGCTCTCGACCGACTCCTTCATCTCCGCTGCATCCTTCCAGGAGACCACGCGCGTCCTCACCGAGGCATCGATCAACGGTGCCATCGACGGACTCCGCGGCCTCAAGGAAAACGTCATCGTCGGCCGCCTGATTCCGGCCGGCACCGGCATGGAGTTCTACCGCAACATCCAGCTCTCGCCCGAACTCGAAGAGGCAGCGCAGCGCGTCCAGGAAGAAGTCACGGCCGCGCACGAAGCCGAGGAGCGCGAGCTCGAATTGATGCGGCAGGAAGGCGAAGCCGAAGAGCTGGCGGCCGAATAAGGCCCCCTTGCTCCTCAACAACCGCTCATCCAAAGGAGCGAGCCATTCCGGCTCGCTCCTTTCTTTTTTGCTGGAGCTATTCACCAGCCGACCCTGCCATCGAGATACCCGCGCCCGGTCTTCCGTTGGTTCATCCGCGCTCCGCAAGGCAAACGACAGTTCACCGGACGCTCTAGCCGGACTCCTTGCGGTTCCGCTAGACTCTCTGGACAGACCCGCGCACGCCTCCTGGAGAGACAGCCATATCGAACATGCGCAACACCAGAATTGAGCAGCTCTCCCCGCGGGTGACGGTTTCCGCTCGGCAGCGGATTCGCCCTTACCTCCAGTTAATGCGACTGGACCACTCCCTCAAGCAGGTCTTTGTTCTCCCGGGCATCGTCCTGGCAGCCATGATGAGTTCGGCCGTTCTGACCCCGTCGCTTTGGGGCCATTGCATCCTCGGCCTGATCTCCATCACTCTCGTGGCCAGCAGCAACTACGTGCTGAACGAGGTACTCGACGCCCCCACGGATCGCATGCACCCCACGAAGCGGCTTCGCCCCGCCGCGTGCGGTGACGTCAATGAGGTACTCGCCTACCAGCTTTGGCTGGCGCTCGGTGGTATGGGCTTGTTCCTGGCCCATCGTGTGTCGACGGGCCTGTTTGTCTGCTGCCTTTGCTTGTGGATCATGGGCTGCCTGTACAACATTCCACCCGTCCGGACGAAAGACGTACCTTACCTCGACGTCACATCAGAAGCGCTGAACAACCCAATTCGTTTCTGCGCCGGCTGGTACATGATCACGTCCGTCGTGGTTCCGCCGGTGTCGGTGCTGATCACGTACTGGCTCCTGGGCGCCTACTTCATGGCGCTGAAGCGGTTCAGTGAATATCGGCAGATCGGCCCCGAGTGCGCCGGGTTCTACCGTCGATCCTTCATGTATTACTCGGAGCGGAGTCTACTGAACTCCGTCGTCTTCTACGCTGCGAGTTCCATGCTCTTCTTCGGCGCGTTCATCATGCGGTACAAGCTCGAGCTGGTGCTCGCCTTCCCGGTTATCGCGCTGCTCATGGCGGTCTACTTCAATCTTGCGTTCAAGCCGGATAGTCCCGTGCAGAACCCCGAGCGATTGATCACGGAGACCCGCTTGATGCTTCTCTTCGGACTTTGCATCGTGCTCTCGGGCATACTCCTCTTCGCGCACATACCGCTCCTGTCGGAAATGTTCGCCAAGTCTGTTTCGAAGTAGGTCAATCGTCCGTGAGTAGCATCAGCCGCCGAGTCGAACGCCTGCCCGTTCGCATCGTCCTCCTCGTTCTCCTCAGCCTGGTAATGGTCGCCGTGCAGGGCTACCACTTCGGCACGGATGACGGCGCCATCTACATCCCTGCAGTCGAGCATGTCGCTCACCCGCAGCTCTTTCCCTTCGGGCAGATGTTCTTCCTGCTGCACGCGCACATGTCGGTCTTCTCACCGGTTGTGGGGGGAACAGCGCGGCTGCTGCACGCCTCCGTCGACTGGACGGTGCTCGCCTATCACCTGCTCGGCGTCTTCCTGCTGATCCTCGCTGCGGACCGGCTCGCCGCTGTCTGCTTCACCACGCAGCGCGCGCGCTGGGGCGGCACATTGCTGCTCGCCTCCGTGCTGCCGACGCAGGTCGCCGGCACGGCACTGCCCATCATGGACGCGTATCTCACGGCGCGCTCGCTCTCGACACCGCTCACCGTGCTCGCGATTGCAGCCTTTCTGGCGGACAAGCGGTGGTCTGCCGCTGCGCTGCTGCTTGCGACCGCGCTGGTTCATCCACAGATGGCCATGTACGGGCTCGGGTTGGTGATCCTGCTGTCGTTGCCGCGGTTCGGATCGTCGCTCGCCGCACGTCCATCGCCCGAGAGCGCGCTCGCCGCCGCGCTGCCGTCCGGATTTCATCTCGGCGCAGCGCAGGATCCCTACCGCGAGACGCTCTACGCGCGCAGCTTTTTCTTTGCGTGGTCCTGGCCCTGGTACGACTGGGTCGGCGCGATCATGCCGGTGCTCCTGCTGGTGGCGATCGGTCGCCTGCGTCGCCCATTCATCACTCCGGTCGTCAAGAGGCTGTGTCGTGCCCTTGTCATCCTCGCGCTGCTCTCGACTGCGGTCTTCCTCCTCTTCAGCGCGAGTCCGGTCTTCGACTACTTCGTGCGCCTGCAACCTATGCGCTCGTTCCACCTGATCTACATCGTCATGTTCGTACTGCTCGGCGGCCTCGCCGGCGAGTTTCTGCTGCGGTCGAGTGTGTGGCGCTGGCTTGTCCTGTTCGGCGCAATCAACGTCGGCATGTATGTCCTCGACCGCTCGTTGTACCCGGCGAGCGAGCACCTCGAGCTGCCCGGCCGCGCCACCACCAACCCGTGGGTGCAGGCCTTCCGCTGGACGCGCGAACACACGCCAGAAGATGCCGTCTTCGCGCTGCCGCCGCGCTATCTCTGGCTGCCTGCAGAGGACACGCATGGTTTCCGCGCACTCGCGCGACGCAGCATGCTGGCAGACTGGGTCAAGGACAGCGGCGTCGCGTCCGTGTTCCCCCAGGCCGCACCCGAGTGGGCTCGTGAGCAGCAACTCACTCATGGGTGGGAGAGTTGGACAGCGCCGCAGTTCGCCTCGCTCGCGACACGCAGCCCCGTGACGTGGGTGGTCGTCGAACGACGGCAGCAGCCGGGCCTCGACTGCCCCTACGCGAACACCGCCGTCGCCGTGTGCCGACTCACCCAGCCACGCTAACGAGAGATTTGACTAGTCGGCGCGACGGCGATAGGTACGGCGCTCGCGCATCCGGCGCGCGCGCTTCTTGGTGCCGTAGTGCTTGCGCACGCGGTCGCCCGCGTAGCCGGCACCCGCGCCAGCACCAGCACCGATCAGCGCTCCCTTGCCGCCGCCGGCGAGCCCGCCGATCAGTGCACCGGCCGCCGCCGTGCCGCCGATCGTCTTCGCCGTGTTGTGGTGACGCTTGTCATAGGCATTCTGCTCAGCGCGCGCGCGTTCATCCGCGGTCTGTGCGTGAATCATGCCGGGTGTGCCGGCCAGCATGGTCGCGGCCAGAAGGGCGCCGCACAGCTTGCTTCCGATCTTCGTTCCCACTGCGGTTCCCATTGCGTTCATCGGGTCTCCTCCACGGAATCAGTGCGCGTCTACGACTGTTTCAGCCAGCGCGCAGAGGTAAGATGCAGGTCTAGGCTGCGCGTCGCCGGCATTTTTGGACCTGGAATTCAGTAACTTGCCAGCGATCCAGGGAGTCTCATGCGTATCGGTGGTCGAGGAGGAAGTCAGATGGTGAAGGCAACGACTGCAGTCCGGAGTGCGTTGAGCAAGGCGGCTGTACTTGCCGGGGTCCTGACTGTCGCTGCATCCGCTTTGGCGCAGGGCGGTGGCCGGGTGATCTATCCCGATCCGTCATTGGCGAAGGCGCAGTTGCACCAGGCGCTCGTTCGCGCGAAGGCCGAGCACAAGAATGTGATCGTCGACTTCGGTGGCAACTGGTGCGGTGACTGCCAGGTGCTCGATATCTACTTCCACGAGCCCGCGAACGCCGATCTGCTGGCGAAGAACTTCGAACTGGTCGATGTCAACATCGGCCGCTATGACGTGAATCGCGATCTCGCCGATCAGTACGGTATCCCGCTCCAGAAGGGCGTGCCCGCGCTCGTCATCCTCTCGCCGACCGGCAAAGTGCTCTACGCGCAGACGCATGGCGAGTTTGAGAAGATGCGCTCGCTCCAGTCTGGTGACGTGACCACGTTCCTCAATCAGTGGAAGCCGACGCGCGGCACACGCTGATCAGACAAAAAAAAACGCGAGGTCCGATCGGGCCTCGCGTCTTTTTGCCTTCCATCGTTAGTGCAGCACGTTGAAGCTGCCGGCCTTTTCGGCCTGCGAGCTTCCGCCCACGTACACATCGAACGTGCCCGGCTCCACCACTCGCTTCACCTCGGCGTTGTAGAACGCCAGGTCGTCAAAGCCGAGCTTGAACTCTATGTGCTGCGTCTGCCCGGGCTGTAGCTGCATCCGCTGAAATCCCTTCAACTCGCGCACCGGCTGCGACACACTGGCGACCGTGTTGTGCAGGTAGAGCTGCGCCACCTCTGTCCCCGGCACGCTCGATACATTCCTCACATCGGCGCTGATCGTGATCTGCCCCACATCGCGACTGGTGCCGCCACTCTGGCTGATGTTCACGTTGGTGTATGTGAACTGCGCGTACGACAGACCCCAACCGAAGGGAAACAGCGGATCGTTCGGCGTATCGATGTAGCGCGAGAGGTATTTGTCACCGTGACCGGTCGGTGGATGCGTCAGGTCGGCATCGCCGGCTGGACGGCCGGTCGGCAGCTGCGCGAGGTAGAGAGGCTCCTGCCCCGCGTCGTACGGAAACTCGACCGGCAGCTTGCCCGACGGACTGATCTCGCCCATCAGCACGCGGGCCAGCGCAGGTCCGGCTTCGATGCCCGGGAACCACGCTTCGAGAATTGCCGGAACGTTCTTCGCGGCCCACGGCACCGCGGCGGGTCGCCCGTTGAACAGCACCAATACGACGGGCTTGCCCGCAGCGACCACCGCTTCCATCAACTGCCGCTGATTGCCCGGCAGTTCGAGTTGCGTGCGGCTGCTCGCCTCGCCGGACATCGTCGGTCCGGACTCCCCTAGCGCGAGCACCACCAGCGAAGCATTCTTCGCTGCGGTCACTGCGGCCGCGAAGCCAGCCGTGTCCGTGCCCATCACGTCGGTGCCTTTTTCGTAAGTGAGCTTCTTGCCCAGCCGCTTCTCGAGCGCGCTGCGCAGCGTGGTCACATTCGCCGGGTCGCCCTGCGCACTCCACGATCCGAGCATGTCCGGCGCGTCATCCGCCAGCGGTCCAATTAACGCCACGGACTTCAGATCGCTCGCCAGCGGCAGCAGCCGTCCGGTGCCCGTGATGGCTTCGTTCTTCAGCAGGACGAAGCTCTCCTCCGCTGCCTTGCGGGCCAGGTTGCGCTGCTCGTCGCTCGGCGTGTAGGCCGGCTTGCCCTCGTCGGTGTACGGGTGCTCGAACAGACCGAGTGCGAACTTCACGCGCAGAATGCGGCGCACGGCTTCGTCAATCACCGGCATAGGCACTTCGCCGCTCTGCACCAGCGCCGCGAGACGCGTGTGGTAGAGATTGCTCTCCATATCCATGTCCACGCCTGCCGTCACTGCCTTGCGCGCAGCCGTTGCGCCATCGCCGGCAATGCCGTGCTTCATCAGCTCGGCCACGGCGCCGTAGTCGCTGACCACCAGCCCGTCAAAGCCCCACTCCTTGCGCAGGATGCGTGTCAGCGTGAACGGATTGGCCGTCGCCGGCACACCGTTGATCGTGTTGAAGGCCGACATCACTGTCGCTGCGCCTTCATCGATCGCTGCCTTGTAGGGCGGCAGGTACACCTGGCGCAGCCGGATCTCCGACATGTCCACCGTGTTGTAGTCGCGTCCCGCCTCCGCCGCGCCGTACGCAGCGAAGTGCTTCACCGAGGTCGCCACCGAATCCGGCTTCGACAGGTCGCCCTGCTGATAGCCACGCACGTACGCGCGCGCAATCGCGCTGCCCAGGTACGGATCTTCACCAGCGCTCTCAACGATGCGGCCCCACCGCGCATCGCGTGCAATGTCCACCATCGGTGAGTAGACCCAGTTGATGCCGTCCTGCCGCGACTCCACAGCGGCGCGGTGAGCGGTCTGCTCCACCAGGTTGGCATCGAAGCTCGCCGCCAGCGCCAGGGGCACCGGGAACGTGGTGTGCTGGCCGTGGATCACGTCGAGGCCGAACAGCAGAGGAATATGCAGCCGCGACTTCTCAACCGCGATGTGCTGGAAGCGATTCGTCGCTTCGGCGCCGACCACGTTGAATAGCCCGCCGATCTCGCCCTTCGCCAGCATGCTGTCGTAGTCGAGCTTCTCGCCGCCGGGCCCCGTGATCGTGCTGCCACTGGTGTAGAGCACCAACTGGCCGATCTTCTCGTCCGTGGTCATCTGCCCGAGCAGCGCATCGACGCGCGCATTCAGTTTCTTGTCCGCGAGCTGTGCGTTGGCATGCGGCGCGGTGGGCGGCGGGGGGGGGCGGTGTCGTCTTGGAGCGCCGTCCAAAGCGGCCCATCTGTGCGGGGGCGAAGCTCGCTCCGCAGCTCAGCGTGAAGACGAGGGCAGCAGCAAGCAAAGAGCGGCGGGCGCGTGCGTTCAACAGAGAATCTCCCGACGGTGTTTCCAGGATGGAGGCCACCGCCATCCTACCAGCCGAACTCGTCGCGGCTCCCGTCCCGCACACAGCCGGTACCCCCGTCCCAAGTCTCTGGATCGCGCGGCAGGTGTCTGGCCCAAATGTCGGGCCTGGTCTCCGGCGCAGGTCTCCGGCCCAGGTGTCCGGATAGACGCTTCCTTGCACCGGCCCGCAGCGGTACCCTTGAGGAACGCTATGCTGCGCGCCCTCCAGCAACTGCGGCGTGCCACCCTGCACGCCCTCTCGCACGACGTTCTCACCCTGGCGAAGGCCGCGGCCTACTCGGCGATCCTCGGCCTCTTCCCGGCGCTGCTCGTGCTCACCACCGTGCTCGCGCTGGTGCCGCAGACCGACAGCCTGGTCGGTGAGATCCGCGCCGCACTCGCCGACTTCCTCCCCGGCAACGCCATCGACTCTGTCCAGGACTACTTCAACGCGCGCCATGCGCGCTCGCTCCAGGCGCTCACCTCGGCCGTGCTGGTCAGTCTCTTCGGGTGCATGGGGCTCATGACCTCATTTCTGCAGGGGCTGCGCCGCGCTTATGCCCCGTCCGTCTTCGACGACACGCGTACCGAGTGGACGCAGGCACGCGAGCGCGTCATCGCCTTCTTCCTGATCCCCAGCTGCCTCCTGCCCGCCGCCGTGGCCACCGTCCTCGTCGCCTTCGGCCACCAGATCGAGGGCTGGGTCCTCGACATCGCCGCGCATGACTACCAGCCCTATCTCCTGCTGCTGGGGCGCATGTCCCGCTGGTCCATGGCGCTGCTCACCACCGCCGCCGTGCTCGCCTTGATCTACCGCTTCGGCACCCCGCGGCGGCAGCACTGGCGCGAGGTCCTGCCCGGCGCCATCGTCTCCGCCGTCATCTGGTTCCTGACCACCCTGATCTTCGGCTGGTATGTCACCCGCTTTGCCGACTACAGCATCATCTACGGCTCGCTCGGCACGGCGGTCGCCACACTGGTCTGGCTCTACATCACCGCGCTCAGCGTGTTCTTCGGCGGCGAATACAACGCCCAGGTCGCTGCCGACCGGCTCGCCGCCAACCTCGCCACACCCCAACCCGAGCTGACCCTGCCCTGACCCCGGGAAAACGTTGCGAGTAGAATGTGTCCGATACCTTGACCGTCAAACAACAGGCCCCCGGAGGTCCCGCAAGGACCGGAGAGGGGTTGGAGTGCTCCCTGATGCTTCCTCCCGAAAGTGCTTTCTTCTCCTCCACGTCGGAACGCCGGACCAAGATCGTCGCCACCCTGGGCCCTGCCTCGAGCAGCGAAGTCACCTTTCGCGAACTGGTGCGCGCCGGGCTGGACGTTGCCCGGCTGAACTTCTCCCACGGCACCCATGAGCAGAAGCTCGAGCTGATCAAGATGGTGCGCAAAGTCGCCGAAGACGAGGGCAAGCCCCTCTGCATCCTCGGCGATCTGCAGGGACCGAAGATCCGCACCGGCAAGCTGGAGAACCGCACCCCCGTGCAGCTCGTCGCCGGGCAGACCCTCACCATCACGCCGCGTGAGATCGCCGGCAATGCCACCGTGGTGAGCACCACCTTCACCACGCTGGCCGAGAACCTGACACCCGGCGCGCGCATCCTGCTGTCCGATGGCCTGATCGAGCTGCACGTCACCGCGATCCATGGCGCGGACGTGGAGACCGTCGTCATCAACGGCGGCCTGCTCGGCGAGAGCAAGGGCATCAACCTCCCCGGCATCCCCGTCAAGACACCATCGCTGACCGAAAAGGACGAGGTCGATCTCAAGTTCTGTATCGAGAACGATGTCGACGCAATCGCGGTGTCCTTTGTGCGCACGGCTGAGGACATCCGCTACACCCGCGAGCGCGCCCGCGCTCTCGGCGGCGACATCTGGCTGATCGCGAAGCTCGAAAAGCCGCAGGCGATCGAGCACCTCGAAGGCATCCTCGAGATCGCCGACGGCGTGATGGTCGCACGTGGCGACCTCGGCGTCGAAGTGCCGCCGGAGAAGGTGCCTGCACTGCAAAAGCGCGTCATCCGCCGCGCCAGCGAATATCGCAAGCCCGTCATCACCGCGACCCAGATGCTCGAATCGATGATCGAAAACCCGCGGCCCACCCGCGCCGAAGCCTCCGACGTCGCGAACGCCGTCTATGACGGCACCGACGCCGTGATGCTCTCTGCCGAGTCTGCTGCCGGCAAGTATCCCGTCGAAGCCGTCAAGATGATGGACCGCATCGTGATCGAGAGCGAGCAGCAGATGCTGGCCGACCCAACCTTCGGCCGGCCGACCTCGCGCCACGTCCGGCTGTCGATCTCCGAGACCATCTGCGAGTCGATGGCGCATGCCGCCGAAGATCTCGACATCGCCGCCATCGCCGTCTTCACCGAGACTGGCACCACCGCCCGCCAGCTCTCGAAGTGGCGTCCCAAGCCGCCGATCTACGCGCTCTCGAGCGTGCCCAAGGTCATCCGCCGCATGAACCTTCTGTGGGGCGTACACCCCGTGTGCTGCGCCAAGTTCACCACGACCGAGTCGATGGTCGAGACCGCCGAAGATATTCTGACCTCAGGCGGTTACGTGAAGCCGCAGGAGATTCTCGGCATCGTCGCCGGCACCCGCACCCTGACCGGCTCCACCAACTTCCTGCGTCTGCACGTGCTCGGCGACCGTCTGCCCGGCCAGCATGAGGAGAAGGTCACGCAGGAGCTCACCACGGTCTAAGCGGAGAATAAGCGTTTCGTTCAGATCGAATGATCACTGGACTGGGCGGGTGCGCAGTAGTATTCGCTCGCACGCGCCTTTCATACTCTCTCTCCAGAGGGCTTCGCACCTTTCGATTTCGCCATACTTTTCAGCAAGGGCATGTTCATCCCATTCGGATCTCACCTTGCCGATGGGCAGGTCATCTGTTTCGCTTTCGATCGCGATCACCATTCTTCTATCGTCCTCCGATGCGGATGAAGGGTCGTCAAGAACGAAAGGCAGGAGCATTCGTGCGGCCTGTATAGTTCCGACGCGACCAGCTAGTAGCGCTTCCGCGATCTGCCTCACCTCATCAGTCTTTCGCTCGTCTGTCATTGTCCTCGCCGTACATCCTTGGTCGCGCCATCCTAACGGAGTACCACCCTGGAAGATGATTGGTGCGCTCTGCCTTACCATTTAGCTATGGGCCGCATCCGTGTTCTCTCTGACCAGGTCGCCAACCAGATCGCCGCGGGCGAGGTGGTGGACCGGCCTGCGTCGGTGGTCAAGGAGCTGCTCGAGAACGCGCTCGATGCCGGTGCCCAACGCATCCGCGTCGAGATCGAGGGCGGCGGACGCAAGCTGATCCGCATCGTCGATGACGGCTGCGGCATGATGCGCGACGATGCGCTGCTCGCGTTTGAGCGCCACGCCACCTCGAAGCTCCGCACCTCGGACGACCTGCTCTCGATCGCGACCCTCGGCTTTCGCGGCGAGGCGCTGCCGTCCATCGCCTCCATCTCGCGCCTCGAACTCGACACCCGTGCCGCGGAGGAACCTGCCGGCACCCACATCGAGATCGTCGGCGGCCGCATGCACCGCGTCGACGATGCCGGCCTGCCGCCGGGCACCACCATCGCCGTGCGCGACCTCTTCTTCAATACGCCGGCGCGGCGCAAGTTCCTCAAGTCAGAGACGACGGAGCTGTCACACGTCACCGCACTGGTGACACACTACGCGCTCGCGCATCCCGGCAAGCACGTCTCGCTGCACACCTCGACCCACACCTTGCTCGATGCGCCGCCGGTCGCCGACCCCGCCGACCGCATCTTCCAGATCTTCGGCCGCGAGACGCTCGACCAGTTGCTGCCCGTCGCCGCTGAGGTCGATCTCGAGCGCGTCGGACTGCCCGCGCCGCCACCCTGGAAGCAGGATGCCGACTACGAGCCACCCACTCCGGGCCATCTGCGGCTGAGCGGCTTCACCTCGAAGCCGGAGCTCGAAAAGCTCAATCGCAATTCGATCTACTCGTTCGTCAACCGACGCCTCGTGCGCGATCGCCTGCTGCTGCACGCCATCTCGGAGGCCTATCGCAACATCCTGCCGCCTACGTCGTTTCCTGTCGTGCTGCTCTTTCTCGAGATGCCGCCGGAGGAGGTCGACGTCAACGTCCATCCCGCGAAGACCGAGGTGCGCTTCCGCCAGCCCAGCGCGATCCACGCCTTCGTGCGCGACACGCTCCGTCGCAAGCTGATCCAGGCGCGCCCCGCCATGGGCTTCCTCACGGCGCTCGAAACGCACGCGGTCGCCTCACCCTCGTTGCTGCCCGGCGTCTCCGCACTGCCCGGCGCACCGGAGTCGGCGCCCGCTCCCGAGGCTGATGACGCGGAGCGCCTCGTGCTGACGCCGCCGCCGATCCTGCCCACCGCGCAGCGCCTCGACTTCACCGCAGCCCTGCCGATTGACGTTGCCGCCAACACCAGCGCCGGTCTGGCCACCGCAGGTCTGGCCACCGCAGGTCTGGCCGCAGCCGTCGCTGCAATCACCGCCAACGGAAATGGCGCAGCCGCGCAGCCGCTCGCCTCCGCGCCGGGCGGCCATTCCATCACCGGCGAAGACGCCGGGAGCCTGCACGCGCTCGCCTCGCTCAAGCCACTGGGACAGTTGCGTGAATCGTTCATCCTCGCCACCAACGAGGAAGGCCTCTGGATCATCGATCAGCATGTCGCGCACGAGCGCGTACTGTTCGAGAAGGTGCTGCGCGCGCGTGCCGTCGAGCAGGTCGAGCGCCAGCGCCTCCTCATGCCCATCCTGATCGACCTCACACCGGCCCAGATGGTCACCTTTGCGCAGATCGCGGCAGAGCTCGAGCGCAACGGCTTCGAGGCAGAGCCGTTCGGTCCACGCACGCTCGCCATCAAGGCAGCGCCGGTCGGCCTCGAAGGCCGCGAGCTCGAGCGCATGCTGATCGAAGTGCTCGAGCAGAGCGACCGGCTCGATCAGCAGGAGAACCTCAGCGCGGCGCGGGCCCGCATCGCTGCCTCGATCGCCTGCCACGCCGCCATCAAGATCAACATGCCGCTCGACCCCGAGCGCATGACGTGGCTGCTCGCCGAGCTGGGCAAGACCGAGCTGCCGACGAGCTGCCCGCACGGCCGGCCCATCGCGCTGCGTTATTCTTGGAAGGACATCGAGCGCGCCTTTCACCGGATCTAACTCCCTGCGGTGCGCTCCTCTTTTCATCTCGAGATCGGACGTTCATGACACAGGATCAATTAGTACAAGCGCGGCGGGCACGCTGGCGTCAGGATGGCAACGCGCTGCTGACGCTGGACGATGCCGAGCGCTGGCTCCGCGAAACGCCGCTGTGCCTCTATCTGCCGCGGCATTCGCATGTGCCCGCGCCCGCGCCCAGCTTTGTCGAAGCTGTCGCCGGAGTGGCCGACCCGGCCCCCGGTCCGGAGCGGCTGAGCGCAGCAGCGGACATGCTCGCGCGCCTGGTCGAGAGCGGCGCCGCCATCGCGCTCAACCTCTTCGGTTCGCCCTCAGGCATCGTCGGCGAGCAGCCTGACTTTCTCGCCACGCCCGAAGCGCTGCCGTACCTCTATGCCATGCAGGCAGAGCGCAACCCCAAGAAGGAGCCCACCACCACCGGCCAGGCGCGCGTCTCGCCGCTGGCGGCGGAGACGTGGAAGCTGCTCGAGCGCGAGGGCGCACTCACCGTCGCCGAGCTGCGCGCGCATCTGGGCCGCGAAGTCACCGAGGCAGCGACATTGCGCGCCCTCGGTGAGCTCTGGCACGTCATGCGTGCTGTGCCCGTCCCGGCCGCCAGCGGCCTGCCCGCGCACTGGGAGTTGCTCGTCGCGCGTCACCGCCGCGAGCTCAACGTCGGCAGCACGCAGTCGCAGACCACCGCGCTCTCCATCCTGGCGTCGTTCTATTTGCAGTCCGCCGTCGCCGCCTCGCCGGAGCAGGTTGGCATCTTCCTGTCGCCGCTCGCGTCGCGCTCGCGCATCCGCGACGTCGTTCACGGCCTCACCACCACGCGCCAGTTGCATTCCTTCCCGCTTGGTGGAGAAGAGCAGCTTTACATCGAAGGCACCTTGCCCGAGTTCCCCGAGGAAGAAGCCGTTGCCGCCGAGCTGTCGAGTGCGGCTACCGGCGAAGATGCTGGTCTCGAACAGAACGAGCCCAGCGTCATCGAAGCCGCTGCGAGCGGACCCTCGGCCGAGCGTGCCGCTGGCCGGCCGCGCCCGGCTGCACACAGCCAGCGTGGCCCCGGCAAGCGGCCCAGCTTTGGCGATCGCGCCCGTGGCGCCGGTGGCGACCGCGCCCGCGGCGCTGGTGGCGATCGAGGACGGTCGTTCCCCCGTCGCGAAGCGGGCGCAGGCCGCCCGCCGAGACGCGATGGCGAGGCAGGCAGCCGCCCTCGTTTCGAAAAACGCGATCGTTCCCCCGCGCGCTTCGACCGCCCCGCCGGCGCAGGTGAACAGGGAACGGGAGAGCGCCCGGCAGCTTCCGGGTCGTCCTTCCCGCGCAGAGATCGCCCTGCCGGCGGCGCTGCCTTCCGCTCGGCTCGCCCGGGTGGCGCGCGCCCGTTCGGTGCACGTCCCGGTGGTGCACGTCCCGGCGGAGCCCGGCCTGGCGGACCACGTACAGGTGCTGGCCCCCGTTCCAGCTCCGACCGCCCGGCACGTCCCTTCACCCGCGGAGGAGCCGGTGATCGGCGTCCCTCCGGACCGCCTCGTGAGGGCCGTCCCAACGCCGGCCGACCCAGCGCTGGCCGACCCAGCGCCGGCCGTCCAAGTGCTGGCCGTCCCGACCGTGGCGGCACGGGGGACCGCCCGCGCAGCCCGCGTCCCTTTGGCGAGAAGCGTCCCTACACTCCATCCGGCGAGAAGCGTCCCTTCCGGCCTGCAGGCGAGAAGCGGCCCTACACCCCATCCGGTGAGAAGCGCCCGTTCCGTCCCGCAGGTGAGCGTGGTCCAGCCGCGCCCCGCCCCTTCGCAGCCCGTGGACCCCGTCGCGACTTCGACAAGCCCGGCGCAGCGCCGGGCGACAAGCCGCGCCGTGAGGGTGGCGCACCGCGCAGCTTTGCTGACAAGCCATTCGCGAAGAAGCCCTACGTTCGCAAACCGGCTGGCCCGGGTGCCCCCGGTGAGTCAGGCGCAGGCGAGCGCAAACCCTACACGCGGCGTCCAGCGGGCGACCGCAAGCCGTTCGCAGCAGGCAAGCCGGCTGGCGACCGTAAGCCGTTTGGCGCAGGCAGACCAGCAGGCGCGCGCGCCCCCTTCCGTGAGCGCGCAGCCGGCGCCGGGCGTCCAGCCTTCGGTGGTGGCGAGCGCAAACCCTTCCGCAAGGACGCTGGTGGACCCGGCGGTCCGCCGCGTCCCTTCCGTAAGCCAGAAGGCGCAGCCGGCCGTCCGGCTCGGCCTTTCCGCAAAGACGCAGGCGCTGCCGGCGGCCCTCCTCGGCCCTTCCGCAAGGACGCAGGCGCCGGTGGAGCCGGTCGTCCACCACGCCCTGCAGGCTCGGCTTCGGACCGCGGCCCGCGACCGGCTGGCGGCGCAGGCGCCCGTCCCTTCCGCCCGGCAGGTGCCCGTCCGGCAGGTGCTCGTCCGGCAGGTGCTCGTCCCGGTGGCGCTCGTCCCGGTGGTGCACGACCCGGGGGAGCAAGGCCGGGCGGCGCAGGGCCCGGTGCACGAACCGGTCGCCCCGCAGGCGGTCCCGGTGGTCGTCCCAGCTTCCGCCCCGGCGGTCGCCCGACAGGTCGTCCGGCTCCGGGTGGCGCGCGCAAGCCCGGCGGCACACGGCCCCCGGCTCGCAAGCCCAGGCGCGAGGGAGACGAAGGCTAGATGGCGCAGCCTCCGTCATCCGAGCCCGTGCCGCATCCCGTGCCGTTGATCGTGGCCATCGATGGACCGGCCGGCGCGGGCAAGAGCACGGTGGCCCGCGCCCTGGCCGAGCGCTTCGGCCTGCTCAATCTCGAGAGTGGCGCCATGTACCGCGCCTTCGCGCTTAAAGCGATCCAGCGCGGCATCGCGACCAGCGATGCTGCGGCACTTGAAGCTCTGGCGCATGAGACGGATGTGCGGCTCGAGTCGCCGGCTCAGAGCGCAGACGGGGCCGGAGCAGGGAATCGCGTGCTGCTCGATGGCGTCGACGTCACGGCAGAGCTGCGCACCCCGGCCGTTACCGCAGCGGCCTCCGAGGTCAGCGTGCATCCGCCCATTCGGCGCTGGCTGGTCGGTCTGCAGCAGGCGCTCGGCGCGCGCGGCAAAGTCGTCATGGAGGGCCGGGACATCGGCACCGCCGTCTTTCCGCAGGCGCCGATCAAGATCTTCCTCGACGCCTCACCCGAGCGTCGCGGCGAGCGGCGCTACGAGCAGAACCGCGGCGCGGCCACCCCCGCCCATCTGCCCGCCACCGTACTAGCCGAGATTCGCGAGCGCGATCACCGCGACCGCACCCGGGCAGACTCCCCGCTGCGTCCCGCCGAGGACGCCGTCATCATCGACTCGACCGAGCTCAGCCTGGGCGAGGTCATCGAACTCGCCGCCAAGCTGGTGCAGAACTACCTCGACAGCGCTCCCCGGACCCATTAACTACTGCTCCGTCGTCTGTGGGGGCGCTTCGCTGCGCGGCACCCGCAGATGCGGTGCGTGCGGAGCCTTCGGCGGCTTGGGTGGCGTGGGCGTCTTCGGCTGTTCTGGCGTCTCCGGCCGCTCTGGCGCTTCCTCGTTCTCGGCCTGCGGCGGTCCAATCTCCACATCGCCGTGCTCGGTCATCAGCGTCACCTGCTCGGCGGGGCCGGCTCCGCGCCCAGTCTCACCGTCAATGTGCCGCTCGCTTCGGTTGACGTTCCCGTTCCAGCTCAGACCGCTGGACACATTGCCGTCATGCGAGCTCGCGTCCACCCGGTAGAGGTGATCCGGCGGCAGCCCGATCCGGACGGCGCCATTGCGATTGCGCAGCGTGACCGGACCCTTGTTGCCGTCAAGATTGACGCGAATGTCGCCATCCGATGTCGACACATCGAGCGGGCCCCCGACGCCGGAAAACGTGATGTTCTTGGCTCGCGTGGCCGCCTGCACCCGGCCCGTCGCGCGGGTCAGGTTCAGGTCCTGGTGATCCAGCGACAGGTCGCCATCGAGCTTGTCGACCGAGAAGGTCGTTCGGCTCGAGTGGAAGGTCAGCGGCGCGGCCAGCCGGCTCAGGTCGACGTCGCCGGTGTAGTCGCCCTCAAGCGTTACCCGCCCGGTCACGTCCGAGATGCTGGCGTCTTCGATGCGGCCGCTCAGGTTCAGCGTGCTGGCGAGCGCATGCGCAGCAAAGTCGCCGCCAGACAGCCGCGTTGTGCAACTGCCGCCAATCTTGTTCAGCGACACGTTGCCATGCGCCGCCTCCACACCCACGCTCCCGTTCAGGCCGTTCACGGCAACATTGCCGTGCCCGGTCCTCATGACCAGGCTGGTGTCGGCCGGCACCTGCACGGTTAGATCGACACTGCCGCGGTCCAGCCGCGCCGTCGTCAGCGTGCCCTCGTGGCCGTTCACGGTGAGCGTCGGCTGAATGCGTCCAAGCAGGCGCGTGGCGTCGTTGTCCCTCGAGGTGTAGACGGTCTTGTGCGCACTCACATGAATGCGGTCATCCGTCGAAGGTCCGATCGACACGTCACCGCGCGGGTTCTCGATCGTCAGCCGGCCGTTTGCGCCGAACGCCTGGTCGAACTGCGTATCGTCGTCGTGCTCCTGGCCGAACAGGTGCAGGCGCCAGTTGTCGTCCTGGTCCGAGAAGTGCCAGCCGAAGGGGCTGTGCATCGCCTCCCGCCCGGCAAAGGCGAGCCCCGCCATCAGCACGATCAGGAACGCCAGGCCGCCCACGCCGGAGCGGCGGGCCAGCGGCTGATCGCGATCCAGATACCACTCACCCAGCAGAAGCACGCCGAGCACGATCAGCAGCAGCGGCCACCAGTGGACGTACCAGTCCCAGAAGTCCGCGCCATTGATGTGCCCGGTCTCGACCAGCAGCGCCATGATGCCGGTGATGATCAGGAACAGTGGCCGGACCAGCGAGGGGCGGCGCAGGCCGCGATAGTAGGCGCGCTGCACCTTCATCTGCGCGCGGGCGGCGCGTCTCTGGGCGCGGGCCTGGCGCGGATCGAAGCTGCCGGGAGGTGTGCTGTAGGGTGGCGGGGCGGCTGCCATCATTGGCCTCCCTGCGACCGCTCAAGGTCGCTCGGCGGTACCGGCACGAGGTTGGTGCCCGGTGGCGGCGGCGGAGTTTGCCACCCCGACGGCGGATAGGCGACGGGCATCTGACCCGGGTAGGGCGGCTGCAGCGGCGTCTGCCGCTCAAAGGCAGCGCGCTCCACCAGCATCAGGACACCCGCGACGACCAGGTACAGCGGCCAGCTCTGGCTGAAGCTGAGGATGTCCCATTGGTTCAGCAGGGCAGTCACGCCGAACAGCAGCAGATAGACCGGGCCGCGCACGCGGCGGATCAGGATCCAGCGGTTCATCGCGGACCTCCGGCATATGGGTCAGCCTGCGCCCGCGGGTCGGTCGGACTGCCAACAGGAGGCATCGGGTCGGGCGGCACCGAGCGAGCCCGGCGGACCAGGATCCAGATCCCCAGCCCGATGATCAGCAGCGGCCACAGGTGGCCGATCCAGGCAAAGCGCAGCAGTCCCAGCGAGCCAAACAGGAACAGCACACCCAGCCCAATAAGCACGATCGCGCCGATGGGCAGATCACGCCGTGCTACTTCGGCATAGTTCACTCCGGCATACGTCGGCGGCACCGGCGCGTAGCCCGGAGGCGGCGGCGGAGCCTGCGGCACGAACCCCGCGCCGACGGGCGGCACGAAGCCGGCAGCGGACGGCGGAGGAGGCGGTCCCGGCGCCCAGTTGCCGCCAGGGGTGGGGGTCCAGTTGACCCCGGCGGTGGGATCCCAGTTCACGTGGGCGGTCGGATCCCAGGACCCGGACGGGGGCACCGGCGGAACCGCGCCCGGCGCAGCCGGATGAATCCCTAGCCGCTGAGCGATGTCATTCAGCCCGAACGGATTCGGCAGCGGCATGCCGTCGCGGCGTGCGATCGCCGTCTGGTACGCGTCGAAGACCTGGTAGAAGACCCACGCCGCCAGCAAAATGCCGAACTCGCCGACGTGATCGCTCAGGCTGGCCAGCACGGTAAAGATCAGCACATGGGCAATGCCCTTCGCGTACTGTCCGTTGTACATTGCGCCCACGCCGGGGATGAAGCCCAGCAGGGCGGCGAGGATGGGGTGCGGCTCACCTGTGGTGAAGCTGCCGCCGACTGTCGTGTGGCTGCGCAGGCGCTCGGCCAGGCAGGCTTCGCAGTACACCGCCCCGCCGACATTGCGGACGCAATCCTTGCAGAGAGGCTTGCCGCAGAACTGGCAGAAAGCTGTGGACGGCACCTCAGGGTGAAAGTGGCAGTTCATACCAGGCTCCTTTCTGACGTCTTCTGGTGGTGCGTGCCTGGGTACGGAGAGACGTGGCCCATACTGTGCGCCGTCAGCAGCAGGCGCTGTGACATGTGATGGTGAACCGGCCGGCTGGCGAGCACCGGCGCGCCCCGCCGCTCGCCCGTCGGCGCAGCGTGAATGGCGCTCGAACCGTGATGCCCGGAAGCGTCCCCGGGCGTCTTGTCCGCGCCATTGCCCGCAGCCGGCTTCGACTGGTCCGGAGCCACGGGAGCTGCCTTCGGTGTGCTCTGACTGCCCGCAGCCGGCGCGGCCTGCGTCCTGCTGTTCTGGGTTCCGGTCGTCTGGGTTCCGTTGTTTTGGGTCCCGCTATCGCTGGCCGGCCCGTTGTCGCGGCGCATTTCGTTCACCTGCGACTCAAGGATGTACACGATGCGCAGGTTCTCGTAGTACCGGCGCATGTGCGCGTAGTTGGTGAAGTACTCGTGACTCAGCGACGAGGCGAGCACCGAGGGCCGCAGGTCCGTCATGTGGATCTGGTTCAACCGCACACCGCTCAGGTTCAGCGTCAGCGCGATCGAGAAGAATGCCATCGCCACGGTCATGATCAGGCGGCTCTCCGCTGCATGCCGCTGCAGCATCATCATCGGCATGCCCAGCCACGGCTCGCGGGGGACCGCAGCCACGCCCGGCGCAGCCAGCATCTGCTCCGGCGTCGGCAGCCCGCTGGTCCCTGCCAGGATCTTCTCTACTAGCCCGCTGGGCGCCTCGGGCGCTTCGCGAAGGAACTCCAGCCACTCACTCCCGCGGCGCGTCTCCTCGAGCAGCAGGCCGCAGGCATCGCAGCTCTGGCTGTGCGCGGCAAAGGCGGCTGCGTCGGCCGGGGCAAGCGTCCCGTCCAGCGCGTCCACCAGCATCGCCTCCCAGGCGTCGCAGTTCAGCGCGCCCGGCGTGCGGCTGCCTTTCTCCGGATTGTGATCGGTCGGCACGGCTACATCACCTGCTTCTTGTTGCGTCCCAGCAGCCGGGCCAGTTCGGCGCGGCCCCGGCTGATGCGACTCTTGACGGTTCCCTCCGGCACACGCAGTACCAGAGCGATCTCTTTGTAATCCATATCTTCGAGGTCGCGCAGAATCACTGCTTCGCGCAACTCCGGCGATACCTTGGCCAGCGCGGCCTGCACCATCCGGCCCAGCTCCCGCGCCACCGTGTGATCGTGCGGCGAGCGATCCTTTGTCTGCAGCAGATCAGCCCCGCTGCGCGCATCTTCCACGCTGTCCCAACCCGCATCGAGCGAGTCGGTTGACCGCTCCATCCGGCTCCTGCGGAAGTGGTCGACCAGCAGGTTGCGCGTCAGCGTCGTAATCCATGTCGTGAAACTACCTTTATCGCTGTTGAAGCTGCGCAGGTTGCCGTAGAGCTTGAGAAAGACCTCCTGCGTCAGGTCCTCCGCGTCATGTGCCGACCCGGTAAAGCGGTAGCACATGCCGTAGACGCGGCGATGGTGGCTGCGGACCAGCTCCGCCCACGCGCTGCTGTCGCCCCGCAGGCAGCGATCGACCAGGATGCCCCAATCCACCTCGGCCCCCGGAGCGGCCGGCACCGCGCCGCGAGCAGCCACGCGCGCAGGCGTTCCGTCCCGCCGAAGCGTCGGGCTCTCAGAGGGCGGTGTGCCCGGGGCGGCCTGTGAGTCTCGTCCTGACATCCTGTCCCGCGTGATCTTGGCAGGATACTTGTTCGGCCGGTCACTGGACGGCAAGGGCGACCACAAACCATTGGCCCGGGAGCCCATCCCGCCTCCCAGCAGACCCGGCCATGTCGCGGTAGCGCTCATGGTCCCTAATACGGCAGAACGGAGCAACTGGTTCCATGGACTTCGAAGGAGCAGGGGGCAACGACCCCTGCCCCCCTCGCCCTGCCGGGGTACACTGGCCGCGCTCCAGAGGGCTCATCCGGATGCGACCTCGGCTACTGATCTGTCTCATCGCTCTCGCCAGCGTCGCCCAGGCGCAGACTCCCGCAAAGAAGGGCGTCACGGTCACGGGGCACATCTACTGCGCCGACACGAACGCGCCAGCCCGTCTCGCTACCGTGGCGCTCGAACCCGTCGCTATCCTCGAGTGGCAGCCGGTCGCACAATCACGAGCCGCCGCCCCGGATCAACAGATCAGTTTCATCGCCGTGCAGACCGGCCTGGACGGGAGCTTCCTCGTTCCGGACGTGGCCCCCGGGGACTACTACGTGGTCGCCGACAAGCCCGGCTACATCTCGCCATTTGCGAGCGTCAGCTCGGAGTCCCTCTCGCACGCCACTGCCGAGGAGCGCCAGCGCATCATGCACCTGCTGCCGCGGGTCAGCGTGCAGGCTGGTCTGCCCGCGACTGTCGACGTCCGCCTCGAGCGTGGCGCCGCGATCTCCGGCACCGTCCTGTTCGACGACGGAACGCCCGCCTCTGGACTCCCGGTGCGTGTCCTGACGCGCGAGAAACAGGGTGACAGGCAGGTCTGGACGCCCATGCGGTCGAGCCCTCTGCCAATGATGGGTGGCCCGACAACGGATGACCAGGGCCGCTATCGTCTGGCCGGTCTCGTCGGCCGCGACTACCTGGTCGAGGTGGACCTTAAGCTCGATCGCTTCGAATTCGGAGTGAGCGTAGGAGCAGGACACGAAGGCGGGTCGTCATCGATCAACGACGTCGCGAAACTCGCGTTCTACTCAGGCGGCACGACGCGCAAGCGCGACACGAAACCGCTCAGGCTCAGTGCAGGCGATGAGGCAGCCGAGGATATGACGATTCCGCTGTCCAAGCTGCACACCATCAGCGGCGAACTGACCGCTGCCCATGACGGACACGTCATCAATAAAGGCGAAATCCAACTGCTCGACCCCGACGACAAGACGGAGCTCGAGAGCGCGAAGGTGAACCGCACCGACAACCGGTTCTATCTGCGCTTCGTTCCGGAAGGCGACTACATCCTGCGTGCGCACGACGCAGCCGACGTGACCTACGAGGACATTGCCTTCCCACCCGGCTACACACCACAGACACACGAAGAGGTCCACAGCCTGCACAACTACGGCACCGCGGACCAGCCCCTGAACGTCCATGAGGACACGGCCGGCCTCGTCGTCGCCCTCCCAGAACAGACCGGGGCCGCAAAGCCAGCACCGTAGGGAGCGACAAAACCGGACCGATGATCCTTCGTCGCTGCGCTCCTCAGAAGAACTCGGGCAATCGGCACGGGCGTGCCCATCGCCGTCCGGGGTCATCCTGAGCGCAGCGAAGATTAGCGGTTCCTGATCCGTGACCCCTGCTTAGTGCGGCACGCTCATAAAGTCCGGCGCTACCGGGCTTTCATAGAGCGACAGATCGCGCGTCACCACCGTCAGCCCCGAGGGCGTGACGTGGTAATGGCGGCGGTCTTCGTTCTGGTCGTAGCCGATCACCGTGCCCTCCGGCAGATGGACGTCGCGGTCGATGATGGCGCGGCGGATGCGGCAGTGCCGGCCGATGTCGACGTGGGTGAAGATGATGCTCGAGTCGATCTCCGCATACGAGTTGACGCGCACATCCTGCGACAGCAGGCTGTTGCGCACCACGGCGCCCGAGACGACGCAGCCCTGCGACACGATCGAGTTCACCGCCATGCCCGTACGACCCGGCTCGCCAAAGACGAACTTCGCCGGCGGATACTGCCGCTGGCGCGTGCGTAGCGGCCAGTTGTGGTCATACAGGTTGAAGATTGGCGACACCGAGACCACGTCCATGTTGGCGTCGTAGTAGGCGTCCAGCGTGCCCACATCGCGCCAGTAGAGCTCCTTGCGGTTCTCATCGACGAAGTTGTACGCCGTCATCTTGTACTTGCCGAGCAGCGACGGCAGGATGTTGTGACCGAAGTCGTGCTTCGATGTGGAGTCGTCCGCGTCCCTGATCAGCGAGGGCAGCAGGACATCCGTGTTGAAGATGTAAATGCCCATCGACGCATCGACCATGTCCGGATTCCACGGCGAGCGCAGCGTGGTCTCCTTCGGCTTTTCAAGAAAGCCGACCACCTCGCCGGCCTTGCTCACATCGACCACGCCGAAGCGCGACACCTCATCCGGCCGGATGGGCAGCGTCGCCAGCGTCACGTCCGCGCCCACCCGCTTGTGGTGGTCGAGCATGAGCTGGTAGTTCATCTTGTAAATGTGATCGCCGGACAGGATGATGACGTACTTCGGCTGCTCTGCGCCGATTGAATAGATGTTCTGGTACACCGCATCCGCAGTGCCCATGTACCAGTTCGCGCTGACGCGCTGCATGGGCGGCAGGATCTCCACGAACTCGCCCAGCTCCTGCGCCACGCTGCCGCTCCAGCCCTCGCGGATGTGGCGGTTCAGCGACAGCGCCTTGTACTGCGTCAGGATGTACACCCGGCGCAGGTCGGAGTTGATGCAGTTCGAAAGCGTGATGTCGATGATGCGGTAGGTGCCGGCAAAAGGGACGGCAGGTTTGGCTCGGTCGCGCGTCAGGGGGAAGAGACGCTCGCCGGCTCCACCGGCGAGGAGAACACCCAGTGTGTCTTTCATCGTCATGCCTTTCGCGGATCTCCCTGTCGCGGCCGGCCGGATGCGGACTCTGCAATCCTCCGGGGCCGCTGGTTCGCGCAACGCTCATCGGCTCTGGCGCCGCTGCGCAAGCCAGCTTACAGGCAATTACCCATGAGGGGACAGGGGCCGCACGAACGCAGCCCCGCTTTTCTTCACGACGCGGTATCGTTGGCTTCGCCTGAATCGCCCTCGATCGAGATGCGCAGCGAGCGCAGGAAGCTGACATCCTGCGGCGTGAAGCTGTCCACGCCTTCTCCTGCCTCCGGGGTCTCCGGCTCCTTCTCGACCTCGTTCAGTCCTATCGTCGCCTCGAGCATCAACAGCACATCGAAGCCCTGGCTGCGTATGTTCTGCACCACGCCCGCAATCTGCTCGGATTCGGAGACTGATTCCTGAATGGCTTCTCCTAGCTGCTCGATCAGCTTGCGCACTCGTGCATTCATCGCGCCTCCCCTGGACCGCCGGTCTCCCGGACAAAGTATCTCCCTACCTTACGTCTGATGGGGCGGAGCGGCAATTCGCCGCCGCACCGGGAGAACTTCGCGTGATGCACCGCAATTCTTAGGGCTTCGGCAGCAGGCTCAACACATCGGCAGCGATCGCGGCATGCGCGGCGGTGGTCGGGTGCGTCGCGTCCCAGAACAGATACTGGTTCGGCTCGGCGCAGATGGCGTTCGTCGTCACGTTGGGCACCGTGCAGCGGTCCGTCACATCCGTGAAGCCGTACACCTGCGGATGAGCAGACACCGCACTGAGCAATGTGTTGACGTCAAAAAAACTTGAAGTAGCGCATTCCCGGCAGGATGGCGAAGTAGTTGTTGCTGATGGTGAAGAGCTCCCCGTTGAAGTCGCCCGTGATCGCCTGCGCCCACAGCGGGACGAACGGGCTGACCGTCGCG